>JAEYYJ010000207.1 GCA_023430845.1 Pseudomonadota bacterium | reverse complement strand
GAAATCTGCTTGCGGATCCAGTCGTGGACTGCCTGCTCGCTCATGGCTCATCCTCAGGGCTCAGGGCGCAACGCCGGGCCTCCCGGCGCAATTCGGCGCACAGCATAGAGATGGCCCCGCCGGGCGGCAAGTCAATGCTCCGGCGGGTATGGGGTCAGCCTACAATCTCAATGGCTGGTCGTCGTAGAGAGCAGGTTCAACACGAGCACGCCGGCAACGATCAACCCGATACCGACGAAACCCGCGAGGTCGGGCCGCTGCCCGAACCACCCCCATGCGACGAGCGCGACGAGTGCGATCCCCCCGCCAGCCCATATCGCGTACGCCACCCCGACTGGGATCTGATCCATGACGCGAGCTAAGATGAAGAAGGCAACGCCGTACCCCACTACAACAACCGCGGCGGGGCCAGGCTTTGTGAAGCCTTCGGAAGCTTTCAGAGCATTGGTGGCGACGACCTCGGCGATGATCGCGATGGAGAGTAACAAGTACGCTGGCATGGAAAGAACCTCCAGTGATTGGAGGTGTCTAACAATCAGATCTTCCCAAAGCCGTCACGCTCACTTCTCTGTGATTGCTTTCTTGTAGGGACCGGCGACTTGCGTCAATTCCTTGGCTTTACCAGTGTGGCACTGGGTTGCTGGTGCTTGGCGCGTAAGTCGCGCAGAGCCATTCTCAAATTGATCCAAGCCCTCATGCCGGCGTCCTCTGCACCCCTCCAAAAATCTAGTAGCGCGGTTCAGACGTTACCGGCATTCTCGCTGCCATATGCGGAACAGCATACGGCAGTTCACGGAGCGGTCCTCGATCGCCCTGCGGCTGCCCAAAAAGCATAAGTCTGACACTTCGATCAGTCTGAACCCTCGGGAGAAAATGCCTAATGACCACCCCTAAATCGGGCGGGATGACCCGTCGTCGCTTTATTGGCACCGCAGCTTCTGTCGGCGCCGCCGGTACTCTTGTCGGTGTCGCCTCACCGGCCATCGCCCAGGCCAAGCCGACCGTTCTCAAGTGGGCGCACGTCTATGAAGTGAGCGAGCCCTATCACACCGAGGCGCTCTGGGCGGCCGAAGAGATCAAGAAGCAGACGAACGGTAAGTACGAGATCCAGGTCTTTCCGGCATCACAGCTCGGCAACGAACCGCAGATCAACGAGGGGCTCGGCCTCGGCACGGTGGATATCATCTACACCGGCGCGGCATTTGTCGGCGGCGTGCACCGTCCGCTCTCGATTTCCAACTGCCCCTACATCTTCCGTGATTTCGACCACTGGAAGGCCTATCGCGGCTCGGACCTCTTCAAGGAACTCTCGGGCGGCTACGAGAAGAAGACCGGCCACCGCATCGTCGCGCTGACCTACTACGGTGAGCGTCACATGACCTCCAACAAGGAGCTCAAGAGCCCCGACGACATGAAGGGCATGAAGCTGCGCGTGCCGCAGGCGCCCCTCTACGTTATGTTTGCGAAGATCTATGGCGCCAACGCCACGCCGATCGCCTTCGCCGAAGTCTATCTCGCACTCCAGCAAGGAACGGTCGACGGCCAGGAAAACCCGCTCCCGACCATTCTCGCGAAGAAGTTCTACGAGGTGCAGAAATATATTCACCTCACCGGGCATATCACCGAGTCGCTCGTCAGCGTGCTGGGGCAGCCGCTGCTACGCAAACTCAATGACGGCGAGAAGAAGATCTTCGCAGACGTGCTCCAGCAGGCTGCATCGAAGTCCACGGACGCCATCCGTGATTCCGAGCAGAAGCTTCCGGCTGAATTCGAGAAGCTCGGCAAGACAGTGACACGGCCTGATCGCGCGGCATTCCGCAAGGTTGCCGTTCCAGCGCATCTCGGGCCCGACGGTCTCGCCTACTGGACGAAAGAGCAATACGAGGCGCTGCAGAAGTTCTGACGGCGGCCTGACGGCCTTCTCCAATTATCGCCTTGTATGTCGGGAGGCAGTTTTTCTGCCTCCCGGAGGTTGCCTGCCCGGCAGCTTCCTGCTCCACCTTTGTTTTGAGGGACTGCGCATGTCGAAGGAACCGGCTGCCGAGCCCGGCGAGAGCGTGCATCTCATCGTTGTCGAGGATGAGGACGTCGAGATCGAGCACCACGTCGAGAACTGGCTGGCCTTCATCGTGTTCTGGGGGATGGCCGCGATCGTCTTCCTGCAGTTCTTCACGCGCTACGTCCTCAATGACAGCCTCGCCTGGACCGAGGAAATCGCGCGCTACACCCTGATGTGGCTGACCTTCATCGGCGCCGCCGTCGTCGCGCGCAAAAATCTGCACATATCCGTCGAGGTCCTGCTGCACTACCTGCCGAAGGTTCCGGCCCGCGTGCTGCTCGCTATCGTCGACACGATCAAGCTGCTGTTCATGGGCCTGCTCGCCTATTTCTCGCTGGCGATCGTCGAACGTATGCAGTGGCAGCGCATGGTCATCATCGATCTGCCCATGAGCATCGTCTACGGCGGCGTTGCGCTCGGCTGCTTCATCATGCTGATCCGGCAGCTCATCATCTTCTACCGCAATGCCCGCGACGGCTGGCGCAAGGCGCAAGAGTCGATCGGCGAAGGCCTGGTTATGGACTGAGGGGCACGACCATGACCGTACTTTTCTTCGTCTTCTTCACCACACTTCTCATCGGCGTGCCGATCTTCATCGCGCTCGCCGGCTCATCGCTCATCTACACGCACTTCATCGCCGGCATTCCGGACTTCGTCATCCTTCACCGCATGGCCGGTGGCGTCGACAGCTTCCCGCTGCTTGCGGTGCCGTTCTTCATTCTCGCCGGCAATCTCATGAACTCCGCCGGCATCACGAACCGCATTTACGACTTCGCAGTCGCGCTCGTCGGTTGGCTCAAGGGCGGCCTCGGCCACGTGAACGTCGTCGGCTCGGTGATCTTTGCCGGCATGTCCGGCACCGCCGTCGCCGATGCCGGCGGTCTCGGCACGATCGAGATCAAGGCCATGCGCGATCATGGCTACAAGACCGACTTCGCCGTCGGCGTAACTGCGGCATCCTCGACGATCGGGCCGATCATTCCGCCGTCGCTGCCCATGGTCATCTTCGGCGTAATGGCGAACGTGTCGATTGGGCAGCTCTTCGCCGCGGGCTTCCTCCCCGGCCTGCTGATGGCTGCCTTTCTCATGATGTACGTGACGTGGTACGCGCATCGCTACAACATCGGCCGTGATCAGGTTTTTCGTCTGCGGATCCTTCGCTCGACCTTCGTCCACGCCCTTCCGGCATTGATGACGCCTGCCATCATTATCGGCGGCATGTCGTTCGGCATCTTCACGCCGACCGAAGCAGCGGTCGCGGCGTGTATGTGGGCACTTTTTCTCGGGCTTCTCTTTTATCCGCTGACGAGCCAGCTCGAAGAAGTCGGCATATCGCTTGGCCGTGTGCTCTCCCTCATGAGCGCGATACTCGCAGCAGCCTGTCTCGCCGCCTACTATGACCTGGCCAACCCTGTGCGCGTCATCATGGGCGCGCTCCTGCTCAATATTCTGGGATCAGTGGTGGCGTACTCTTATCTCACGTGGGGGCGCAAGATCGTCCCCAGCTACCCGCCGATGAGCTTCAAGCGCTTCTTCAAGGTCTCGATGGACACGATCGAGACCACGGCTGCCGTGCTGATCATCGTCGGCGCCGCGTCGCTCTTTGGCTGGGTGCTCACGACAGCGCGCGTTACCGAGGCGATCACCGAGGTCTTGCTCGGCATCTCACGCGATCCGCTCGTGCTGCTGCTGATCATCAACGTCCTGTTGCTGATCGTCGGCTGCTTCCTCGAGACCATCGCAGCCATCTCCATCCTGGTGCCGGTGCTCATGCCGGCGGTGGTTCAGGCGGGCATCGATCCCGTGCAGTTCGGCGTCATCATGGTGCTCAACCTGATGATCGGCCTGCTCACGCCTCCGGTCGGCATGGTCTTGTTTATCCTATCTCGCGTAGCCAGGATCTCGTTCGACCGAACCGTCCGTGCAGTGGTGCCTTTCCTCATTCCACTGCTGGCCGTGTTGATGCTGATCACGATCTTCCCGTCGATCACGCTGGTCGTTCCGCAGTACCTCTACCGATGATGCAAAAGCCGAGATCCCTTTCGGGACCTCGGCTCTCAAAGTCTCGACGGCGCGCGCGCCCGCCTATTTCCACCAGGGTGCTTTCACATCCAACCGTTCGAGAAGCGCCACACACGGCTCGATGGCCGTGCGCGCCGCTTGCGTGGCATCCATGCGGTGCAGCGTATCGCTGATCACCTCGACGCTGATCGTCGGGTTGGAACCATATCCCTTGAGCCGGTCGACAATGTCGGCGAAGTCGATAACGCCTTCACCC
>JAEYYJ010000180.1 GCA_023430845.1 Pseudomonadota bacterium | reverse complement strand
TCTCACGCAGGTCATGGCGAACGATCTCGCGCCGCATGGCATCCGCGTGAATGCTGTCGCGCCGGGGCCCGTCGAGACGCCGATGGTCAAGGCACTGCACACCGCGGCTGACCGTGAGCTATACAATCGCTATATCCCCATGCGGCGCTATGCCGAGCCACACGAGATCGCGAGCGTCATCCATTTTCTCCTCGATGAGAGCCAGTCGAGTTTCGTGACTGGCGAGATCGTTGCGGTCGATGGCGGTTATCGAGGTGCCGGTATCATCGTCGATCCGGCCTGACTTTAGAGGACGAATGCCCCGCTACCGCATCACCATCGAATACGACGGCACGCCCTTTCTCGGCTGGCAGATCCAGGCCGACGGCGCATCCGTGCAGGGCAGCCTCGCCGACGCCATCCATAAACTTGGCGGCGAGCGTGTGGAGGTGCGCGGCGCCGGACGCACGGATGCCGGCGTGCATGCGACGGGTCAAGTCGCGCATTTTGATCTCGTGAGGGAATGGCCTGCGGACACGGTGCGCGATGCGGTGAATTTCCACCTCAAGCCCGCGCCGATCACGATCCTCGATTGCGTGGAGATCGGCACCGGGTTCGATGCACGCTTCAGCGCAGTCGGGCGCCACTATCTCTACCGCATTCTCGCGCGCCGTGCGCCACCCGCCCTCGACAAGAACCGCGTCTGGTGGGTGCCGCGTCCGCTCGATGCGGAGGTGATGGCGGCTGCCGCGCCAGCGCTCCTCGGCAAACACGACTTCACGACCTTCCGCGCCGCAGGCTGTCAGGCAAACTCACCGATCAAGACGCTGGATCGCCTGGACGTGAGCGTTGTCGGTGAGGAGATCCGCATCGAAGCTTCGGCGCGCTCGTTCCTGCACCATCAGGTACGCTCGATCGTCGGCAGCCTCAAGTACGTCGGCGAGGGCAAGTGGCCGGTGAGTGAGATGGCTGCGGCCCTCGAAGCCAAGGACCGCAGCCGTTGTGGCGCAATGGCGCCGTCGAGCGGGCTTTATCTCACGCGGGTCGACTATCCGCCGGGCCCGTTTCCGCCGCGCGAGTGGAGTTGAGCCGCTAGCCTTTCAGCATCCGATCGACCATCTCGCGCGCCGTGCCGAGGTAGTGCGCCGGATCGACGACGCGAGCAAGCGCGGCCTTGTCGAGATGTTGGGTTACATCCGCGCGCTTCTCCAGGGCCGCGAGCAGCGTCGTGCCGCCGCTCAGCGCCTCGCGGCAGCAGTCGTAGACGATGTCATGTGCGGCCCCGCGACCCGTATGCGGCGCGAGCGCCATCATGGCTGCCTCCGCGACGATCAGGCCGCCCGTGATGTCGAGGTTCTTGCGCATGCGGTCGCCATCGACAATCAGGCCTTCGAGCATGAAACGTGCCTGATAGAGTGCACCGGCCGTCGAGATAAACGCGCGCGGCAACGCGATCCATTCCAGATGCCACGGGCCCGTTGCGCGCTCATGATCCGCAGCCATGGCGTCGAGGAGCAGGCTCGCGTCCGAGCGCACCGACTTTGCGATGGCAAGGATCATTTCGCAGGAAATGGGATTGCGCTTCTGCGGCATGGTCGATGAGCCGCCGCGCCCTTTCACGAACGGCTCGAAGGCCTCGGCCACCTCCGTCTGCATCATGAGCATGACGTCGGTTGCGATCTTGGCAAGGCCACCGGCAAGAATCGCCAGTGCGCTGCCGACTTCTGCGATCGCATCTCGCGCGGCGTGCCACGTGATATCGGGCTGGGAAAGCTTGAGCTCCTCCGCGAGCGCCGCCTGCACTTTCAATCCGTCGCTACCGAGCGAAGCGAGCGTGCCCGCTGCGCCAGAGAGCTGCACGACGAGCAGGCGCTTGCGCAATTCCGCAAGCCGCTGCTTGTCACGGCGCACGCTGGAAAGCCAAACGGCAGCCTTGTACCCGAATGTCACGGGCAATGCGTGCTGCATGTGCGTGCGGCCGGCCATAACCGTATCGCGATGCTTCGAAGCGAGGCCTTCGAGCGCGCGCGCCACCGCATGGAGTTCATCATCGATGATGTCGAGTGCCGCGCGAAGCTGCAGCACGGTTGCGCTGTCCATGATGTCCTGGGTTGTCGCGCCCCAGTGCACGTAGCGTCCCGCTTCGCCACATTGCTTCGCCATCTGATGAACGATGCCGATGATTGGATAGCCCACGATGTCGGTTTCGGCCTTCAGCTTGGCGAGATCGAGTTTGCTCGCGTCAGACTTCTCCGCGATGTCTTTCGCAGCCTCCGCAGGAATGAGGCCGACGCGGGCCTCGGCCTTGGCGAGCGCCACTTCGACCTCGACATAGCGGGCAACCAGCGCCTCGTCGCTCCACACGGCGCGCATGGCGGGCGTGCCGAAGAAGTCGCGATAGATGGCGGAATCGAAAACAGTCGAGGGCATGAGGGTGCAGCGTCCTTGTTCGGTTCGTGATGGCGTGATGTTGGCGGCTCAGGTCTTCTGTTTTCCGCTGAGCGATCGGTAGACTTGAACGACCTGGCTGTCATCGTGATAGCCGAGACCCATGCCGGCAGCGGCGAGATACTGCTGATGAGCAGCCGCCGCAATCGGCAGGCCCATACGCAGCGCACGGCCGGAGTCGAGAACGAGGCCCAGATCCTTCACGAAGATCTCGATAGCGCTCGTCACCACCTCGTCGTTATCGACCATGCGCGGCCCGCGTGCCTTGAGCATCCAGCTCCCGGCCGCCGAGCCCGTCAGAAGTTCCAGCGCGACCTTCGTATCGACGCCCGCGCGCTCCGCGAAAGCGATCGCCTCTGCGGCAACGGCGAGGTTGGCGCCCGCCATGAGCTGGTTGACGATTTTCATGGCCGAACCTTGGCCGGGCTTCTGGCCGATATAGAAGAGGTTCGATCCCATGGCTTCGAGCATGGGGCGTGCAGCATCGAATGTAGCCTGCGGCGCGGCCGCCATGATGGTGAGCGTGCCACCCTTGGCGCCCGTCACACCACCCGAGACGGGAGCATCGACGAATTTGCGTCCGCTCGCTTCGATACGTTTGGCAAGATCCTCGACGCGCCCGGGTGCGCACGTTGCCATTAGTACCACCGTTGCGCCCGCTGGCAGCGCCTCGAGTGTACCGTCTTTGAACAGGATGTTCTCGGCCTGATCGGCATTGACGACCATAAGCACAAGCGCTTCGGCGCCCTTCGCTGCTTCCGCCGCGCTTGCCGCAGCGTGACCGCCGTTCTTCACGAGCCGGTCGATGGCTTCGCGGCGAATATCGTAGCCGACGACGCGCCATTGCTTCGAAACAAGGGTCTCGGCCATCTCCGCGCCCATGGCGCCGAGGCCGACGAATGCGATGGTTCCTGGCATGGTTCCTCCCGGTCATTGGGCCGGTCGCAGCTCGGCCTATTTCTTCGATAGCGTTCTACTGCGCGCGATGGGCGGGTTAAAGCCTCGTGTTGCGGCGTGCTGCATTGCACTGGCACGTAGACTGGCAAACAGTATGCGAACTGCTCTTGCCTTGGACAAAATGCCGGTCCAACATGCTTGAGCGCGATCGCCTCATGTGGGTGCGATAGCATTCATGTGAGGCGTGAAACGCGCTCTGAACTCATGTTTGGAGCATGTTTCATGTTTCAGATGGCTGTGTCGCGTATTTCCATTTGAAAATGATCATGCTCCGGGCCGCGCGGCCTCAACTCAGGCGCGGGGCGCGGCATACGTCCTTGCGCCTGAGCGACAAGGAGGAACCCATGGGGCTTGAACCCAACGGCAGTGCAACGCGCAGCGCCCGCGCAATCGCGATCCTTGGTCCATATCTCTCCGGCAAGACGACACTCCTCGAAGCCATCCTCGCCCGTACCGGCGCCGTGACGCGCCAGGGGGCGATCACCGACAAGAACACGATCGGTGACAACGTGCCCGAAGCGCGCGATCACGGCATGAGCGTCGAGGTCAACGTGGCCGATGTGGAGTTCCTGGGAGATCGCTTCACTTTCATAGACTGCCCGGGCTCCATCGAGTTCCAGGCCGAGGCCAATGCGGTACTGGCCGGCTGCGATGCTGCCGTGGTCGTCTGCGAGCCTGATCCCAAGCGCGTACCGGCGCTCCAGCTCATACTCAAGCAGCTCGAGGATCGCGGCATTCCGCATTTTCTCTTCCTCAACAAGATCGACAGTTTCGAAACGCCGGTGCGCGAGATCCTGCCGATGCTGCAGCCAGCGAGCA
>JAEYYJ010000149.1 GCA_023430845.1 Pseudomonadota bacterium | reverse complement strand
TCCTGCTCCCGCAGGATGCCGATGATCTGCTCTTCCGTAAACCTACTCTTACGCATCGTCCGTCTCCTCGCTGGAGGTTCACGGACTCTACCCAAATCTGGAAGAAAACGCGGGTCTC
This sequence comes from Pseudomonadota bacterium, assembly GCA_023430845.1. GTDB lineage: Bacteria > Pseudomonadota > Alphaproteobacteria > Rhizobiales > Hyphomicrobiaceae. The sequence continues at coordinate 5,023 of JAEYYJ010000149.1, read as the reverse complement.
AGGTCACGGGCCAACTACAATCTTGCAATTTGGCATCGGTTTATGGCGCGCCGACTATTGCGCCTCGAACCGCCGTACTTGGTATCCATCGCGGTTGTGATTGGCGTTGGGGTCGCGGCTTCGGCGACACCGTGGTTCAAAGGACAGGCCCCAGAGTACAATCCGTTGGATGTGGCAACTCACGTTGGGTATCTAAACGCGTACCTCGATAAGCGGTGGCTCAATCCGGTATATTGGACGCTAGCAATTGAGTTTCAATACTATGTGCTCGTTGGCCTTATCTTTCCAGTTCTGGTCGCTGGAAATCAAGTAACGCGGATTGCAGCTGTGTCGACCCTTGCGTCGATGCCGATTTTGTTGCCGTCAGTGGGTGGGTGGTTCATCGCTTACTATCTTCCGATTTTCTCGGCAGGAATTCTGACATTCCTATTGGTGCAGAGACTTATATCAGCTTTAGCGTACTGGTCGGGAATCTCGGCTCTTGCGGCATATATGCTTTATTTTTCCGGAGGCGCTGCCGGCGCGACTACGGCCGTGGCGACAGTTGCGACCGCTTTGGCCCTTGCCTACATCCGCTTTCCACATATTGCGGTGGTAGCGTGGCTCGGAACGCTCTCCTATTCCCTTTACCTGCTCCACGTACCCATTAGCGCAAAGGTGATCAACATTACCGCTCGGCTCGGCATTACTCAGGCGGTTGAGATACTCGCAATCGCACTATCGTTTGCAGCATCACTGTTTGCAGCATATCTCCTCTATATGTTTGTAGAGAAGCCATCTCAGGCAGCCGCCAAGCGGATTGGCTACGCTGAGGGAATGGGCGCTTCCGGTCAGTCAACTCTTCGATAGCAGCCCTCTTTCGTCTACGCGAACACGTTCGCGCCTCTGATGCTGGCATTTGCCGACATGCTGTACGAAGCCGAGTCTAGTCCTGGGAGAGGTGCCTCGCTCAGCTTCGCTATCCGCGCCAGACCAGTACGGGAATGGTGGTGTGGGTGAGCACTTTCTTGGTCTCGCTCCCGAGCAGAAGCCCGGCAAGGCCACGCCGGCCGTGAGAGGCCATGACGATCAGGTCGCAACCCTGCTCCTTGGCCGTCTCGATGATCGACTCCCAGGGATGCAGGTGGAAGGCGTGGAACCCCTTGTACCGCACGCCTGCGGCAGTGGCGATCGTCTCGACCTTCTTGAGGTTCTGTGCCGCCATGTCATGCGTGCCCTTGAGATAGTCCTCCTCCGGAAAGCGCGCCGAGAGGGCCCCCGAGACGATCGCCGCATAGGGAATCGAGACGTTCAGTGCGGTCAGCCGTGCTCCCACTGCCTTTGCAAGATTCACGGCATAAGGGATGGAGCCCATCCCGAAATCGGAACCATCGACGGGGAGCAGAATATGCTTGTACATGGGGAACCTCCGAGTTTCCACGTCCGGCCAAATTTTTCCATGCGGACCGAGCGGCCGAGGCACAGCGTCTGGTGCACATATGAGCTTGAGGCTGGCTCAGGTCGCGCGCCTTGCGACCGATCAAGCCCGGCAATGCGGACGGCGCATTTGGCGTGCGGGATGTAAGTCGCTAGTGTGGCCGGAAAATCCGAACCGGAAGCCAATCGATCTCATGGCCAGTAAACGCACCACTCCGAGAAACGCAGCCGACGCGCATGTGTTCCGCCCTGCCGCGGAAAGCGTGGCTCTCGACGAGGCGCGTCTGGCGGCCTATCTGGCCGGCATCGGGCTGCCCCTCGACACCTCCGAGCCGTTGCGCCAGTTCGGCACGGGCCTCGCCAACATCAACTATCGTCTGACGGCGGGGGGGCGCCGTTTGGTGCTGCGACGGCCTCCCGGCGGCGATCTGCCGCCCGGTGCGCATGATATGTCGCGCGAGCATCGCATTCTCTCGCGGCTGTGGCACGTCCATCCGCTGGCGCCTGAGAGCTTGCACCTCTGCGAGGACAGAAGCGTCATCGGCGTGCCTTTCCAGCTCATCGATTACCGCCCCGGTCTCGTCATCAAGGGCGACGACCGTTCGCGCTTCGATGGTGATCCAAATGTGGCCCGCGCCACGAGTGACATGCTGGTCGCGACGCTCATCTCGGTGCACCGCGTGGACTGCGGGGCAATCGGTCTCGACACATTCGGCAAGCCCGAGGGCTTCATCGCACGCACGCTCAAGGGCTGGGTCGGACGCGGCCAGCGCCTCGATGTGGCGCCTGAAACCGCGCGTCTCCTCGGCGAAGTCACGAGCTGGCTCGAGCGACAGCCCGTCCAGACGCGGGCGCCGGTGCTGCTGCATTCGGACTTCAAGCTCGACAACATGATCGTCCATCCCGAAACGCTGGCGCCTGTCGCCATCGTCGACTGGGATATGGGCACGCGTGGCGACCCGCTCTTCGATCTCGCAACCACGCTCAGCTACTGGGTTCAGCCCGGCGACCCGCCCTGCATGCACGCCCTTCGCCAGATGCCGACCGCCGCAGCGGGCTTCGCCACGCGCCGCGAGGTGATCGAGGCCTACGCGCGCGAGATGGACGTCGATGTTTCCGATTGGCCGGTGCTGCGCGTGCTCGCCATGCTCAAGTTGGCGGTCGTCCTGCTCCAGCTCTTTGCGCTCTATCAACGCGGCGCCGCCAAGGGCGCCGACTATGCCGAGCTGGACCGGGTTGCGACCGAGCTGCTCGCCTATGCAACGGACGTCGCGCACGGGCGCGCGGACTGATCAAGATCCGACTACCGAGGAAGGAAGACCATGGATTTCACTATCCCAAAGCCGCTCGAGGAACTGCGCGACCGCGTGTCGACCTTCGTGCGCGAGAAGATCATTCCCTTCGAGAAGGATCCGCGCTGGGGCCATCACGGCATCCCGGAGGATCTGCGCCGCGACCTCAACAGCGCCGCAAAGGAGGCAGGCCTGCTCGGCGTCAACAGCCCGGAAGAGTTCGGTGGCAAGGGATTCTCGCACTTCGAGCAGGCGGTGATCTTCGAGGCGGCGGGCTACTCCATCCTCGGACCGATCGCGCTGCATTTCCATGCTCCCGACGAGGGCAATATCCATATGCTCGACGTCATCGCGACGCCGGCACAGCGCAAAAAGTATCTCTCGCGATTGGCGACCGGCGAGGTGCGCTCCTGCTTCGCCATGACCGAGCCCGATGGCGGCGCCGGCTCCGATCCGCTGCTGCTCAAGACGCGGGCGGTGCCGGATGGCAATGGCTATGTCATCAATGGCCGCAAATGGCTGATCACGGGCGCCGAGGGTGCGGCCTTCGCCATCATCATGGCGCGCACGGGCGATGGCCCTGGTGATTGCACCATGTTCTTCACCGAGCTGCCGAACCCGGCTTTCAAGATCAGCCGTGTGCTCGGCACCATGGATTCGAGCTTCATGGGTGGCCACGCCGTCATTGACATCGAGAACCTGCGCGTCACCGGCGACGACGTCATCGGCGAAGTCGGGCAGGGGTTCAAGTATGCGCAGGTGCGCCTAGCCCCCGCGCGTCTCACGCACTGTATGCGCTGGCTCGGTTCGGCAATCCGCGCCCATGACATCGCGACAGAGTATGCCCGTTCGCGCACGTCCTTTGGCAAGCCGCTTGGCGATCATCAGGGTGTGTCGTTCATGCTCGCCGACAATGCGCTCGACATTCACACCTCACGCCTCGCCATCTGGCACACGGCGTGGCTGCTCGATCAGGGCGACAAGGCGTCGACGGCGAGTTCCATGGCCAAGGTCATCTGCTCGGAAGCGATCTTCCGCGTCGTTGACCGCTCGCTGCAGATCCTCGGCGGCATGGGCGTCACGTCGGACACGGTCGTCGAGCGCATTTTCCGCGATGTGCGCGCTTTCCGCATTTACGACGGCCCCTCGGAAGTGCACCGCCATTCGCTCGGGCGGCGCATCGTGAAGGGCGATCGCCCCAAGGCGCATTAGATCTCGAGAAGGCGCGCGATGGCAATATCGCGCGCCGCTCTCCCTACACTCTACTTCTTCTTGCCCGCTACGGTCGGCGTTGCCGGCTCAGCGTTCTCGGCGTCATCATCAGGCTTGGTTGCGGCACTCTTTGGTGCGTCCGGCTTGGTCACGTCGGAAACGGGTGACGGTCCGGGCGGCGAGGTATCGCCGATCACCATTTTGCATTCCGCGGGCAGGTCGGCGAGCGTGATCTCCGGCGGCTTCGGCTTGGGTTTAGGCTTCGGTAGTGCGACCGGTGGCTCAGGGCGCGGCGGCCGCGGCGCATAGATGCGCTTCATCCGCTCGATCCAGTCGTCGACTTCCTTGCCGCAGCCGTCATCGTCCCCGACGACAAATTGCGGGGTGCACGTCGGGCTGTCCTTCGGGCAGGCCATGCGGATGTGCATGTGATAGTGATGTCCCCAGTAGGGGCGGATCTTGTTGAGGTGCGTGCGCGGCAGCGACTTGTCCTCACAGATGGCCTTCTTGATGGCCGGATGGACGAGCACGCGCTCGACCTGCGGATAGGAAGCCGCGCGTGTGATGATGCGTCCGTGAGCGGGCGTCCACACCTCGGTGTTTATGCTCACGCGATCCGCTGCGAGCATCGATGTAGCCGAGAGATCCTCGCGCTCACGGTTGCTGAGCTTCTTGTCCGGCATCGGCGTCAGCCAGATGTCGGCGTCGAGGCCGATCTGGTGGCTGGCATGCCCCGTCAGCATGGGCCCGCCGCGTGGTTGCGAGATGTCGCCGACGAGCAGGCCATTCCAGCCATCGTTCGCCTTGCCGTCTTTCGCGAGGCGCTCGACGAGCGAGATCAGCGAGGGGTGGCCCCACATCCTGTTGCGTGACAGCCGCATGACCTGCCAGGCCGGCCCATCGACTGCGATGGCCTTGGCGCCAGCGAGACATCCTTTCGCGTAAAAGCCGATCGCACGCGCGGCGAGAGGCGCCGGTGCCTTGGCGGCGCCGAACAGCACCTTTGCAGGTGTCGGCGCGGGGCCATTCTTCGCGGCCTTTGCTTTCTTCTTCACGACTTTCTTGCCGGCCTTCGGCTTTGGCTTTGCCTTGGGCTTTGCGGC
>JAEYYJ010000432.1 GCA_023430845.1 Pseudomonadota bacterium | reverse complement strand
AGGTGGCGGTCAGGCCCTGCTCCACGGCATTGGCATAGACATAGAGCTTGAACGAAGATCCGGGCTGCCGGCGCGCTGCGCTCGCGCGGTTGAACTGGCTCTCGCCATAGTCGACACCGCCAACGAGCGCGCGCACTGCGCCATCCGGCTCCATGGCGACGAGGGCGCCCGACGAGGCATTCTTCCCGCGTCCGTGCTGGCGGATGGTCGAGACAAGGGCCTGATCCGCGGCCTGCTGCAGGCCGACGTCGAGTGTCGTGCGCGCCGTGAGGACGAAATGGCCGCGTCCTTCGGCAACGCGCTGGATTTCCTCGAAGGCCCAATCCAGGTACCAGTCGGGGCTGTAGGTTGAGCGCGTTTCGATCGGCCGGGCGGGATTGAGGCGCGCGCCGTGCACCTGGCCCGCGGTCATGAAGCCGGCGTCGACGAGGTTCGTCAGCACGACGTTGGCGCGGGCGCGCGACGCGGGCAGGTCGAGATGCGGGGCGAATTTGGTCGGCGCTTTGAAGAGGCCGACCAGCATAGCCGCCTCGGCAAGCGTGATCTCGCGCACGGATTTGCCGAAATAGAAATGGGACGCGGCTTCGACACCGAAGGCGCCGCCGCCCATGTAGGCGCGGTCGAAGTAGAGCTTCAGGATATCGCGCTTCGAGAAGCGGGCTTCGAGCCAGAAGGCGAGGAACAGCTCCTTGAGCTTGCGCTCGAACGACCGCTCGAAGGACAGGAAGAGGTTTTTGGCGAGCTGCTGCGTGAGCGTGGAACCACCCTGCACGGTCTCGCCCGCGCGCACGTTTTCCACGAAAGCGCGCGCCGTGCCGAGGAAGTCGATGCCGATGTGCTCGAAGAAGCGCCGGTCCTCGGTGGCGAGCGTCGCCTTGATGAGGTAGTCGGGGATCTCTTCGAGCGGCACCGCGTCATTGTGCAGGATGCCGCGCTGGCCGATCTCGCGCCCCTCACGATCGAGGAACTTCACGCTGTAGCGGCCCGTCGAGAAGATCTTGGCCTCGTCCATCTCCTCGAAGGCCGGGATGGCCAGCGCATACATGAGCACGAGGCCGCCGCAGAGAAGCGTGAAGCCTTCCGACATCAGCTCGTTGGCGACTTTGCGCCAGCCGTAGAGGCGAAAGCGGGCAAAAAAGCTGGAGGCGGCGTTCCAGCGGTCCTGGAAGGATTCCCAGGCATTCGAGAGGCTCGAATCGATCAAGCTGTCGAGCCGCAGCCAGTCGATTTTGCCGCGGCCCCCGTTCCGATGTCTTGTGAGCCAATCGATCAAACGCTAACTCCCAAGAATGCCTTGCCTATTTAGCTCGTGCAGGCGGACGGACACTATGGATCATTGTGTCCGATTCTGGCGTTGATATGCTGAATCGATCCACCCCGGCAAATGTGATAATTGGACAATAGTCACCGATTCAGGAGTTTGCGCGTGCCGTCGAAAGATCCGCGGCCCTTCTGGCAAACCAAGTCGCTCGACGACATGTCGGCGAGCGAATGGGAGCAGCTATGTGACGGCTGCGGGCGGTGCTGCCTCGTCAAGCTCGAGGACGAGGACACGAGCGACATCTATCTGACGCGCCTTGCCTGCGGTCTTCTGGATCTCAAGACGTGTCGCTGCCGCGACTATGCCTCCCGGCATGAGAAAATGCCGGACTGCATTTCGATCACGCCCGAGAAGGTGCGTACCCTCGGCTGGCTGCCGCCAACCTGTGGTTATCGGCGCGTCGAGGAGGGGAAGGACTTGCTGTGGTGGCATCCGCTGATTTCCGGCACGCCGGATACGGTGCATGAGGCGGGTATTTCCGTGCGTAAGCTCGCCCGCAGCGAGGTTGGCATCAAGCCCGGCTGGATCCCGCACTACATCATCGATGATTTCGTGGATGACGAGGCGCCGGCGCCGCGAAAGGCCGCGCCCCGAAAGAAGCGCGCGGGCAGCAAGCGCTAGACGCGCTAGAAGCGCAGTACCCTGATCCAGCGCATGACGTCCAGCAGGCTGACAGCCGCGGCGGCAACATAAGTAAACGCTGCCGCCCGCAGTAACTGGCGGGCTGAACGCATGTCCCGATTCGAGATGTAGTTGCCGGTCTTGAGGAGCGGTAGAGCGCGCCGAAAGCTCGCGTCGAACTCCACGGGTAGCGTCACGGCGTGCATGAACACCGTCGATCCCAGGATGAGAATGCCGAGCCCCATCTGCATGAGCATGATGTGCGGCGATTTCGAGAGGATCATCATCACCGGGGCGGCGATCATCACGACCGAGCCGAGTTTCTGGATCTTGTCGGCCTGACGGGCCATGCGCGTGCGGGCGGTGAGCGGGCCGTACGCGGTCGCGTCCTGCATGGCATGACCCACCTCGTGCGCGGCAATCACGACCGCGGCGAGGGAGCGCTTGCCGAAGTGTTGCGGCAGGAGGCGGACGGCCTTGGCATCGGGATCGTAGTGGTCGCCGTGCTGTGTCTCCTCGACGACGACGTGATGGAGCCCCATGCCGTCGAGCACATGACGCGCAAACTCGCCACCCGTGCCGGCCAGATCCGGGCGCTCGCTCGAATGGCGGGCGATCACGCCCCTGATCCACATCTGCGGCAGGAAGGCGAGGCCAAAGGCGAGGGCGAGAACGATGAGTGCGAGGGTCAACCAGGGCTCCTAAAGCATGAGACGGCAGCTTAGCACGAAGGGGCCGTTGATGCTCACGCCACGCGCCCTACGGCATAGCGGGACTGCACGAAGCCCGATGGGTAGGCCGTCGTCTCGAAGTGCGTGAGGACGACGTCGTTCGCCAGCGCCCCGAAAAGCGGCCGGCCGGCGCCGATCAGAATGGGGATACGGGTAATGGTCATGTCGTCGATCAGCCCGTCTTTCAGGAACGACTGGATCAGCCGTCCGCCATCCACATAGGCGCGCGACCATCCCTCGCGCCGAAGCATGTCGAGTACTTCGGCGGGCTCGAGTGCCAGAATGCGCACGCGATCGGCGCGGTCCGCCGGAACGGCCTCGGGGTCGAGCGAGTGGCTCAGCACCACGACCGGCTTTTCGTAGGGCCATTTGCCGAAAGAGAGGACTTTCTCGAATGTTCCCCGACCGATGATCAGGCCGTCCACGGAGTTCATGAAGGCCGCATAGCCGTAGTCGTCGCCGATATCGGGCCACTGGTGCAGCCATTCGATGTCGCCGTCCGGACGCGCGATGAAGCCATCGAGGCTGGTCGCGATGTACACATGGCACGTCGGCATGGTCTCAGGGCATCTCGGGCTGGCTATGTGCTGCTGCGGGTCTTCTATCACATCGTGGTGCTTGCGCTCGCCCGCTCCCTCGGAGGATGATGGCTTACCCGTGGTGCCGGCTGGCCGAACCGCCACACTCCCTCGGCACCGCTCAATCACAGAAGCAGAACGAGAAAAACCGGAGGAAACCGTATGGTCGCCATCGCGATCCTCGACGACTACCAGAATGTGGCCCTGTCCTTTGCCGACTGGTCGCGTCTCCAGGCAGCCCATCAGGTCACGGTCTTCAAGCACGCTTTTGAGAGCGAGGATGCAGCGCGCCGCGAGCTGCAGGGCTTTGACGTCGTTTGCTGCATGCGCGAGCGCACGCCCTTTCCGCGCTCGCTGATCGACGCGCTGCCCAATCTCAAGCTGATTGTTACGGCGGGTATGCGCAATGCCGCCATCGACATGGAGGCGGCCGCCGCGCGCGGCATCAAGGTCTGTGGTTCCGAGAGCGGCGGCCACGCGACGGCGGAGCTGACCATGGGGCTTATCGTGGCGCTGGCCCGCAACCTTCACATCGAGTTCGCGAATATGCGTGAGGGGCGCTGGCAGACGACGGTGGGTCGCGATCTGAGAGGCCGTACGCTCGGCCTTGTCGGGCTCGGCCGGCTCGGAGGGCATGTCGCGCGTATGGCGCAGGCCTTCGGCATGAATGTCATCGCCTGGAGCCCGAACCTCACGGACGAGCGCGCCGCCGAGCACAATGCCCGTCGTGTTGCGAAGGACGAACTCTTCCGCGAGGCCGACGTGATCTCCGTGCACATGGTGCTCTCTGCGCGCAGCCGCGGCATCGTATCCGCCGAGGATCTCGCGCTCATGAAGCCGACGGCTTTCTTCGTGAACACCTCGCGCGCACCGCTCGTCGACAACGCAGCGCTGAGCGCCGCACTTGCCGCGGGCAAAATCGCCGGTGCCGCGCTCGATGTATACGAGGTGGAGCCGCTGCCGGCCGCGGAGGCGCTCCGCCGCGAGCCGCGTGCCGTTCTCACGCCGCACATCGGCTATGTGACCGAGGAAACCTATCAGCTCTTTTATCCCGGTATGGTCGAAGACATCGAAGCTTGGCTCGCGGGTAAGCCCCTCCGCGTCATTGCGGGTTGAGGAGGGCGACGGATGATCATCGAAATTCTATGCACGGGCGACGAGATACTCACCGGCAAGACGATCAACACGAACTTCAGCCACATCTCCGCCCGGCTCAACGAGCTTGGCTTGAGCG
>JAEYYJ010000287.1 GCA_023430845.1 Pseudomonadota bacterium | reverse complement strand
TCGCGGATGTCGATGCCCATGGGACAGACCACGACGCACGCCTTGCAGTCGATGCAATCGCCGCGTGTCGACCAGTCGACGAGACCGTCTGGCCCCTTGCGTGCCGGGCCGCGAGGCTCGCCGCGTTCTGGCCGATAGCCGACGAGGAGCGTGTGACTGTCTGTCATCGCGCCCTGGATGCGCGGCCAGGGGCACATGTAGATGCAGACCTGCTCGCGCGCGATACCGCCGAGCAAATAGGTCGTCGCTGCGAAGATGCCGAGAAACAGATAAGCCACCGCGGGCGCCGTCCCCGTCGCGAGCTCGGCCGCAAGCGTCGGCGCATCGCGGAAGTAGAAGACAATGGCGCCACCGGTCAGCAGGCCGATCAGCAGCCATGAAAGATGCGTCATCGTCTTGAGGAAGACTTTGCGCGCGCTCCAAGGTTCCTTGTCGAGACGGATGCGTGCATTGCGATCGCCCTGCCAGAGGCGCTCGACGGCAACCATGAGATCCGTCCATACCGTCTGCGGACAGGCATAGCCACACCACACGCGCCCCGCGACCGAAGTCACAAGGAACAGCACGAGCGCAGCGAGCACGAGCAGCCCCGTGACGAAGTAGAACTCCTGCGGCCAGATTTCGAGGAAGAAGAAAAAGAAGCGATTGTGCGCCATGTCCAGCAGCACGGCCTGATCGGGCAGATCGGGGCCGCGATCCCAGCGCAACCATGGCAGGCCGTAGTAGATCGCGAGCGCGACGGCCATCACGATCCACTTCACCGATCGGAAGCGGCCGTGTGCAAGACGCGGATAGATCTTCTGACGCGTGGCATAGAGCTGACGATCGGCCGCGCGATTCACGGCGGCGACATCGTGCGCCTCGACGTCACCCGCCGCCGTGCGTGCACCCGGCTTGGCAGCCGGATTTTTCCGCCGATCGAGGACCGTGGTCACTGCGCACTCCCGCGGCTGAGGCGTTGAATGGGCGTATCGCCCACCATGCACGCCAGCCAAACCAGAACCAGGCGCTCGAGTACCGAGTGAGGACGCGGCGCGGCCTCAATCCGCGAGGCGGCGGTGTGTTGTGCCTCGCCGGCCCGGCAGGCCGCCAGCACCAAACCCAGCTCGCACCCGCATCCGCACATGGTGCTCGTCTCCAAGCGCTCCGCTACTTGCCGCCACCAAGGCTGTGCACGTAGACCGCGAGCGACTTCAGCGTGACGGGATCGAGGCGTCCGTGCCACGCGGGCATGGATCCGCCGCGCCCGGTCGCGATGGACTGCACGATGGCTGGCTTCCCGCCGCCGTAGAGCCAGATGTCGTCGGTCAGGTTCGGTGCACCGAGCTCGACATTGCCCTTGCCCTCCGCGCCGTGACAGGTGGCGCACTGCTCGCCGAACGTCTTGGCGCCGCGCGCTGCGGCCGCCGCATCCGTCGCGCGCTTCGTCAACGAGAGCACGAACTCCGCGGCGTCATCGATCTCAGTCGGCTGCAGAAGGCCATCGATGCCGTACTTCGGCATGTCGCCAATCCGGCTATCCTTGTGGCCACTACGAATGCCGTAGTGAATGGTCTTCTCGATGTCGGCGAGCGACCCGCCCCAGAGCCAGTCGTCGTCATTGAGGTTCGGATAGCCGGCAAATCCCTGCGCACCGCGGCCATGACAGGGCGCGCAGTTCGTCGCAAACGACGCCGCGCCGCCGACCATGGCGAAACGCAACAGATCAGGGTCGTTCTTCACCTCGGCGAGCGGCGTCTTCTCGAGTGCGGTGCGGAACGTTGCCTGCGCTGTCTTCGCGCCCTCGATTTCCTCCGATACCACAGCGCGCTGGCTGTAACCCCAGATGCCCTTGGTATAGCCGTTGAGCGTCGGCCAGGCCGGATAGACGATCATGTAGCCGATGGCCCACACGATCGAGACGTAGAACGTCATGAGCCACCACTTCGGCAGTGGCTTATTCAGCTCCTTGATGCCGTCCCAGGCGTGACCAGTCGTCTCGACGCCGGTGACGTCGTCAATCTCGCGTTTGTCGCTCATGGTCGCCCCCGCTTGGCATTTTGACTGTCGTCGAGATCGAGAGCCGTGCGCTGCGCCGCCTCGAAGCGCGGCCCATTGGACGGCCAGAGCGCGTACGCGAGCACACCCGCAAACAAGCCAACGAACATGAGAAGCGAAACCACCTGACTGACAGTCGCAACCGAGTCATAAGTCATGATGCTCATCCCCTCAGCGCAGGTTCGGACCGGCGGCGTCGAACTTGGTGAAGTCGACGAGCTGGCCGAGAATCTGGAGATAAGCAACGAGCGCATCCATCTCGGTCGGCGGCACGCCGTGCTGACCGTCGAACTTCGCGACCTTCGCCTTGGGATAGCGCTTCAGAAGCTCGCGCGATGGACGACTGTCCGGATTGGTCTGCGCGGCAAGATCAGTGCGCACATTGGCAATCATCTCGTCGGTGTAAGGCACGCCGACCTTGCGCAGTGTCTTGAGCCGCGCCTCGACGTCCGCCGCATTGAGCCGCCGCGTCATGAGCCACGGATAGCTCGGCATGATGCTTTCAGGTACGACCGAGCGCGGATTGACCATGTGCTCGACATGCCACTGATCGGAGTACTTGCCGCCGACGCGCGCGAGATCCGGGCCCGTGCGCTTCGATCCCCACTGGAAGGGATGATCGTACATGCTCTCGGC
>JAEYYJ010000191.1 GCA_023430845.1 Pseudomonadota bacterium | reverse complement strand
CATTTGCCGACCATATCGCGTACTTCGTTGTGCGAGAGCGCGCGCGGTACAGGCGATTTGTCGGAATGCGGCACCGCACTCGGCGCAATGAGCTCCCATCCTTCCCAATCGTAGACTTCGGGCTCGTCGCCTTTGAGCGGTTTGCCGCCCTCCCACGGCCGCGAGAGGCGCGCCTTGCGGCCCGAGTGCCCGAGTTGGATGGCGGCGGTGGCGCCCTGCTGCTTGATGAAGGTCACGCAGCGCGCAAAGCCCTCGATGAAACTGTCGTCCCACAGGCCCGTGTCGCCGACAGTGCCGCAACCGTTCCGCGCGACCTTGGTCGATTCCATCATGACCATACCGGCGCCACCAGCAGCATAGCGGCCGGCATTCATGAGGTGCCAGTCCGTCACGTGGCCTTTCACGGCCGAATACTGATGCATGGGCGCGACGACGATGCGGTTCTTCAGCGTCACGCCGCGCAGGCTCAGTGGCGTGAAAAGCAATGGCATCGTCATTCGATCGTTCTCCCGATGGCCGGCGCAGAGACATCTGCGCGGGAATGTCATGCCCCTATGCGTGACGGTGTAGAGGGATGACCGTATTGGCAATCCGCGATAGCCTCGCGATCAGGGAGAAAACGTCAAGGCAAAAGAGAGGATCGGCGATGGCGAGGCCGGCGCGCTATGCGGTGCAGATCGGTGCGGTCGATGTGGAAGGCGCGAGCGATGCGACGCTGTATCGCGAAGCCGTGGGTGACGCGCGCCTTGCGCAGGAACTCGACTACGATGCGGTATGGCTCGTCGAGCACCACTTTTCCGACTACTACCCGACGCCCAATCCGCTGATGCTGCTCTCGCATATCGCAGCGGCCTGCCCCGGGCTCGGTCTCGGCACCGCGGTCATGGTGCTGCCCTGGTACGACCCGGTGCGCTTTGCCGAGGACGTGTCGATGCTGCGCACGCTCACCGATGGGCCTCTGCACATCGGCATGGGGCGGGGCACGGCCAAGCTCGAGTACGACGCCATGCGCGTGCCCATGAGCGAGGCGCGCGAGCGCTTCCACGAGTGCTGGGAGGTCATGCAGCTCGCGCTCGAGGGCAAGCCCTTTCGGTACAACGGTAAGCATCTCAAGCTCGATCGCGAGATCGTCGTGCGGCCCATGCTGGGTGAGAACAGGCCGAATTTCTACGGCGCCATCGGCAGTCCTGAAAGTGCGGAGATCATGGCCGATCTCGGTCTGCCGCCGCTCTCCCTCGCGCAATTCCCGGACTATCTGCTGCTCAAGATCCTCACGCGCTGGCGCAATCGGGCGGCGGCGCACGGCTTTGCGACGGATGTGACGTTGCCGATCAGCTGCAAATGCTTCATCGGCGATACCGAAGCCGAGGCACGCGAGGAGGCGCGGGGGCATCTCTCGCGCTATTACAAGCTGCAGGCCGAGCACTACACCGTCGACTCGACGCCTTGGGCGGACATCGAAGGCTATCAGCAGTTCGCCAAGATCTTCGGTGGCATGAAGGAGATGGCCGATCCTGCGAAGATCGATCCGATCCTCGATCGCAATCTCGTCGGCACGCCGGAGTCGATAGCCGCGCAGATTACGCGCCTGCGTAGCATCGGCTTCGACTACTTCATTGTCTCGAATGCGACGGCTGGCGTTCCGCGCGAGGCGCGTCATCGCATGATGCGCCGGTTCGCCGAGGAGGTCGTGCCGATCGTCGCGCGCACGCCCATACCCGATGTGCCGGACATTCCAGCGCGCGCGGCGGAGTAGTTCAGAAACGTACAAACGTGGAGCAACGTCCAATGAAGACGAGCGAGGTTTACAAGCGCGGCGAGGCCATGAGGCGCAAGCTGCGCGGTGATAAGGATTTCGAGCGCAATACGGCCGAATACGCCAAAGACCCGGTGATGAAGAAATTCATCGACGTGGCCACCGAGAGCGTGTTCGGCGTCTTGTGGACACGGCCGGGCCTGGATCTCAAGACGCGTACCCTTGTTTGCGTCGTTTCCGACGCCGCAACCGGTCGCTACCCCGAGCTTGATATTCACCTCCGCTTTGCCTTGAAACAGGGGTGGACCGAGGAAGAGCTGACGGAAGTGCTGCTTCATTTGATCGGCTACGTCGGCGCACCCGTTATTCGCGACGCGATGATGGTTGCTTCCGAAGTGTTCAAGAGCGTGAAGGAGGAGAATGCGGGCTAATCCCCTTCTCCCCGCGCGCGGGGAGAAGGGAAAAGGGAGCTACCCACGCGGATAGCCCCGCACGCGGGCGAGCAGATCGCGCAGGGGATCATCAGTCCAGGCCCTGAGCAGGAAGTCGTGGTGCGTGGCGTCGCTCGCAGCCGGCACGATGGCGATGTGACCCGGCTCGATGCGCTGTGGCACGTTCTCCAATGCCTTGAGGCCATGGGCTTCGATGAGGCCTTGGAGTTCACGATTGCGGCCTTCCGTTGAGCCCGTGTACGTGCTCAGCAGGAAGGCATTGGGCGCGCGCGCGATCCAATCGGCAAACACGCCCATTTCGCCGTAGGCCGCATCCATCAGTACGATGCCGCGCAGCCGCGAGCCGAGATCGCCATTGCGGATTGCCCATGCCGCCGGCCCGACGCCGCCGCTGTAGGCGACGATGACGATCGGCAGGTTGGCAAAGCTCGACTCGGAGCGCGGATCCCCGTGCATGGCGGCGAGGCGGCCGGCTGTCTCGCTCACGAGATCACGCAGAGCGCCACGCTGCCAGAGCTTGCCTGCACTCGAGTCCGAGGCGTTCACAGCGAACTGCGGAGCAGCGAGCACGGCATTGGTGCGCGACATGGATACCTGCCAGGGCACGCGCTGACGCATGAAGACATCGCGGCGGAGGTTGGCCCGGTGCCCGTGGAAGTACAACACGAGCAGACCCGGACGGCGGATGTCGAAGCCGCGCGGAATGTGGAGGAGTACGCGTGGATCGTTGTAGCGCTCGTCTTCCCAGTAGAGACGGCCACCCGGTGTGCGATGGAAGCGGCGGCCCGTATCGTCGGCCTCGATGAATGGGCGATTGGCACCCGGCATCATGCCTTCGTAGGGGAAGGGCGCAGCATTGAGCGCGGCGAGCCGTGTGACGGACTTTGGCAGCGGGCCTTGGCGCGAGATCACAGCGTGCGGCGTAGGCACCGTCGAAACGACCCAGCCACTGGTCGCGACGCGGCGCGCGTGCTGTTGGGCGTCAGCAGGGGCTGCAAAAAGCGCGAGAAGGCCAACAAGCAAGACGGTGCGCACGGTAACATGAGCCAAACGGCCTTGCCGCACGGCCCGAAGTGCCAGCGCCATGATCCCCATCGCACTCATGCGGTCGATCGAACACCTCCGTCAGGGGCCCTCTGCTGCCAAAGCCGTGGGGCCAATGGTCGCTTCGGTGCAAAGCTCGAAGCTGAATGGAATCTCACATTCTTGACCAGAACGTGGTTAGGAACGCGTCAACATCGTCGCAAGTGTGACCAGCGTGATGTCATGTTGGCCGGGAGGGCCAATGATCGCCGCTACCCGCGCCACATGTCATTGTGAGTGCCCACACCCTAAGCTAGAGTGCGTCACGATCCGACAGCCCCGACGCGAGAGACAATGGCCTCATCCGATAGTTCCAAGCCGGCCGCCACCACGGGCGAGGCCGGGCCCGCCACTGTGACCCTTGCGACAGCCACTGCTCTGGCCGTCGCCGACATGATCGGGATCGGCGTCTTCACCAGCCTCGGATTTCAGGTCCGCGACCTGCCGACAGGGTTCTCGGTGGTGACGCTCTGGACGGTCGGAGGCATCGTCGCGCTTTGCGGTGCGCTCTCTTATGCCGAACTCGCGACCGCGCTCCCGCGCTCCGGTGGCGAGTACAACTTTCTTTCGCGCGTCTATCATCCGGCGCTTGGATTCCTCGCCGGATGGATCTCCGCAACGGTCGGATTCGCGGCCCCCGTCGCACTCGCGGCCATGGCCTTCGGCGAGTATTTCGCCGGCGTTTTCCCGGGCGCACCACAGGTGTGGCTTGCGCTCGCCTCGGTCTGGGGCGTTACCCTGATCCTGCTCAGCGGCGCCAAGCCAGGTGCCTTATTCACGAACGTCGCCACCCTCCTCAAAGTGGCCCTGATCCTGGGGCTCATATTCTGCGGCCTCGCCTTCGGGACGCCGCAACCGATCTCTTTCGCGCCCTCGTCGAGCGACCTCAGCTACATCATCAGTGCGCCGTTCGCGATTGGCCTCATGTACGTGATGTACTCATACTCGGGCTGGAACGCCGCGACCTATATCGCCGACGAGATCAAGGATCCCGAGCGTACGCTGCCGCCCGCCCTCGTTGCGGGCGTCATCATCGTGATGGTGCTCTACGTCGCGCTCAATGCTGTGTTCCTGTACACGACGCCCATGGAGCGCCTTGCCGGGCAGATCAACGTCGGTTTGATCGCGGGCGAGCATATCTTCGGCCCGGGCGGCGGGCGCATCGTCGGCGGGCTCATCTGTTTCGGCCTGATCTCGGCGATCACTGCCATGATGTGGATCGGCCCGCGTGTGACCATGGTCATGGGCGAGGATTTGCGCGCCTTGTCATTCTTCGCGAAGAAGTCGTCGTCCGGCGTCCCGGCGCGCGCCCTCGTCCTTCAGCTCGGCGTCGCCACCTTCCTTCTGCTCACCCAGAGCTTCGAGCGCGTGCTCGAGTTCGTCCAGTTCAGCCTGCTCTCCTGCTCGCTGCTCGCCGTTATCGGGGTGATCGTTCTGCGCATCAGGCAGCCGCACCTGCCACGTCCGTTCCGGGTCTGGGCCTATCCGTTAACCCCGTTGATATTCGGAGTGGTGACGCTCTTCATCCTGGTCTATCTGGTGCGCGAAAAGCCGGTACAGTCTCTGGCCGGCATGGCGCTCATGGCAACAGGGCTCGTGGTCTATGCCCTATCGCCGAAGCGCGGGACGTCATCTCGCTGAATGGAGCACGTGTTTCATGAGTACGCGGTTGACCGGACGTGTCCGGTGGACAGTGTTGATTGCTGCCGCATTCGTCCTGTTCGGCACTGTCGCAAACACGATGCCCGCACGCGCAGCCTCGCCGAACGATGTGGCGCGCTTCCTGGCTGGCCTGCCGCCTTCTGAGAACTCACCGCTCGCGGGCCTCACGCGCGAGCGCACGTGGCAGAGACATGCCGCTTCGATGAACTCGGCCTGGGCCAATATCGAGACGCGCCAGCTTGCGAGGATCCGCGCCTGGAGCGCAAGCGAACTCACAGCGCCGAGTGACGTGCTCTACTATTTCTTCAGCGGTCCCGACTTTCTCTATGCCGATGCGTTCTTCCCATCGGCCACGACATACGTGATGGCGGCACTCGAGCCCTCGGGCCC
>JAEYYJ010000048.1 GCA_023430845.1 Pseudomonadota bacterium | reverse complement strand
ATGATCGAGTACGTCGCGAACTCGGCCGACATCCGCGAGCCGGAGGTGTTTCTCTCGGCCGCGCCACTGAAAATCCCCGGCGGTGATGGCGCGCCTGCGCGCGTCTACTGCATCGAGGGGTTGTAGAGCCTTAATCAATAAAAGCGGGTGGGACCGGGAGGGTGTTCCCTCCCGGTTGGGGTGCGGGGCGAAAGCCCCGTCGCGCCGCAGGCGCGATCAGGCAGCAAGAGCCGCCCGCGCCTCGACAATCATCAACGTCGCCCGCGCCGCCTCGCGCCCTTTCTCGACGAAGTGGGCGCGGAAAATGCGGTTGTGGTGCTCGTCCTCGCGATACTGCTGCGGCGTCAGCGAGACGGAGAGCACCGGCACGCCGGTATCGAGCCCCGCGCGCATCAGACCGTCGACCACGGCCTGCGCGACGAACTCGTGGCGATAAATGCCGCCGTCCACGACGAACGCCGCCGCCGCGACGGCCGCATATCGGCCGGTCGCCGCAAGATCACGCGCCAGCAAGGGCATCTCGAAGGCACCGGGAACGTCGAATACGTCGACGCGATCGGCCGGAACGATTTCGCAGAATCCTTCGAGTGCACGATCGACGATGTCGGCGTGCCAGCGGGCTTTGATGAAGGCAAAACGGGTGTGTGTCACAGTGATCCTCCTTGGTTTGGACACGTCACCCAAGGCGATCACGTGCATCCCACGCGCCCCAGCGCGACGGGTCTGCGCGTTCTCTTCCATCCGGACTATGACCGTCGGCTCAGGCCTCGCACCTGATCTGCTGACCCTTCCATAGCGGAAGGCGCTCGCGGGCTCACGGCTTCAGCCGCATACCGCCGGTGGGGAATTTCACCCCGCCCTGAGAACAGAGCGAGGATAGGCACGCGCGCGGGCGCGCGCAACGGACAGCGCGCGCGAATTGCCGATAGCAGGGATGCGAGTGAGGCCTACTCCGCGGCCTCGCGGCCACCGAGCATACCCGGCAGCTCGTTGAAAAGGCGCCCGACGACCGTGCGCAGATGGCGCTCGACCACGGCGAACCCCGGCTTCTTCTCGAACGTGCGCTCGTTGAGATAAAGCGCGCGATTGATCTCGATCTGGAGCGCGTGCAGGCCGCGCTGGGGACGACCGTAGTACTCGGTGATGTAACCGCCGGCATACGGGCGGTTGAGATGCACGGTATAGCCGAGCGCCGTCAGCTCCTCGCGCAGGAAGCGCGTGAGGCGGCCATCGCACGAAGCGCCGAAGCGATCGCCGAGCACGAAATCGGGGCGCTGCGCTCCAACATAGCCCGTGGAGGACGACGGCATGGAGTGGCAGTCGATGAGCATAGCCGCACCGAAGCGGCGCGCCGTTGAATCGATCAGCGAGGCGAGTGCGCCGTGGAATGGCTTGTACAGCCGCTCGATGCGCTCGAGAGCGACGGCCAACGGCAGTCGCCGCTTATAGATCTCCTCGGCATCGGCAACGACGCGGGCAATCGTGCCGAGCCCACCGGCCACGCGAATAGAGCGGCTGTTCGCGAACGGCGGCAGGGCTTCCTCGAAGAGTTCCGGATCGAGCTCGTAGGGCTCGCGGTTCACATCGACGTAGGCACGCGGGAAGCGGGCGGCGATGAGTGGTGCGCCGAGCCCAGCCACGCCCGCGAAGAGATCATCGACGTAGCAGTCCTCGGACTTGCGCAGCGAATCCGCGCTGAGGCGCGAGGCGGCGAGGAAGGCATCCGTATAAACCCGCCCCGAGTGCGGTGAGCAGAACACGAACGGCACCGTCTGCAGGCGTGGCACGGCCAGCAGATAGGGCGGCGTCAGATGCTGTTCGATGGCAGTACGCTCGGTTTCCAGCATGGGCCTTTGTCGCGTCGCTTGAATCACGTCGTCAATTTATGCGTCGTCACTGCCGTCGACCGCCCGTGTGAACAGAAACTTGCGCGCGCCGGTCTTCCGTGTTGCTCTTCGACAAGCTTGCCAAGGGCAATTGTCGCTGTCCATCACTAGCACGGATCTATGCAGAGATTATGGTAGTCCAGGCTGAAGTGCCGCAGATAAGTGCGTTTTCAAAGTCTTCTAAGCATTCCGTGTGCGATCGGTGCGATCATGCGAATATAATGGTCAGCGGGATGATCGCTAGTACATGTAAACCCGGTTTGCGCGTCACGTTCTCGGGAACTGATCTCACATTGAGCACATCGACGATGAATTGCTGTGCATTCACCAGCAGTTTACCAAATTGGCGTCAGATTCCGACGTCACCAGCTAGCTCGGTGCATAGTACCCCGGATTTCGGGATGGGGACGGATTGGGGGCACGAGGTATGACGGCGAAGGTATCGGCACTCACCGCGCAGCGCATTCTGCTCGCGGAAGACGACGATTCGATGCGTGGATTTCTAACCCGCGCGCTGAGCAAGGCGGGCTATGAGGTCGTGGCGTTCGCCAACGGCGCAGAAGCCTTCGACAGGCTCAAGGAAGAGCCCTTCTCGCTGCTGCTGACGGATATCGTGATGCCGCGCATGGACGGCATCGAGCTCGCGCGCCGGGCAAGCGAGATCGATCCTGAATTGAAGATCATGTTCATCACCGGCTTCGCCGCTGTCACGCTCAACAGCGACAAGCCCACGCCCAAGGATGCGCGTGTTCTTTCCAAGCCTTTTCATCTGAAGGATCTCGTCGCTGAGGTCGACAAGCTCCTCACGGGCGGCTGACACTTTGCAGAGCGTCGGCGCGTTCAGTGCGCCATAGCATCCACGTCTCTTCTGCTCGCAGTGCGACAAACCTTTGACAAGGGATACCCTCGCGCGCCAAACTGCGCGCATAGGTGGGGTCCATACGTTTCGGGCCAACGTCATGGGGATGGCGTTGACGGCTGCCACAAAGGCGCCTCTTTGGATTCCAATTTTGGGAATGTACCTCGACCTCGGCGGACGGCTGTCCAGGCCGCGAGGAGAGGATGTAAATCAGCGTACCGGAAGCGAGTAATCGTGCGTTCTTTGTTCAGGAAGTCCGACTACGCCGATGCGCCGAGAGGGACGACGCCGCGGCGGGGGCAAGCAGGGCGCACAGCGCCTTTGCACATCACATCGATGGCCGAGCGTACGTCGGGGCTCGATGAAAGCCT
>JAEYYJ010000363.1 GCA_023430845.1 Pseudomonadota bacterium | reverse complement strand
CAGGCCAAAGCCGGTCTCTGGAGTGGCCCGGATGCGCCCGAACGGCCCGCCGAATGGCGGTCGCGGCTGTGGAGTGAGGCGCGCGCCAAGGCGCCTAAAGGCTGCCCGATCAAGGGCAAGGTGGCCGGCCGGCGTGGCGATGCCGTCAAAACCTACCATTTGCCGTGGTCGCCCACCTACATGAGGCTCCGGGTCGTGTCGGCGCGCGGCGAGCGCTGGTTCTGCAGCGAGGAGGACGCACGGGCGGCGGGCTTTGCGCCGGCCGAGATCGACGGATAGACGGTGTACAGTCGTTGATCTGCTGTCGGATGCGGGTGCGGCTGCGTACGTTTCGGGGTGTCCATGACAGAGTCCATTCCAGCAGTGCGCAAGAAGCCCAAGGGGCGCACAGTCCGGCGAGGGGTGAGGCAGATGGGTAAGGTTCTCCTTTATCTGTTTTTGATCCCGCTCCTGGCCCACGCCGCCTGGTGGACGTGGAACAACACCGCCTGGAACTGGCGCAGTGCCAACTGGTCGCCGTCTGGTATCCTGAAGCCGGCCGCGGCCGATCCGGAGCCCGTCGTTTACGTGCTGGCGGGCCGCACAGGCGGCTGGAAGGGCATTTTCGCGCACCACACCTGGGTCGTGACCAAGGAGGCCGGCGCCTCGCGCTACAGGCGCTATGACGTGGTGGGCTGGGGGCGGCCCGTGCGGACGGATCACCTCTCGCCGGACAGCCACTGGTACAGCAACGCGCCCTCCATTGTGGCGTCGATCCGGGGGCCGGCCGCCACGGCTGCCATTGCCGATATCGAGCGCGCCGTCGCCGAGTATCCCTTCTCGAACGCCGGTAGCTACAAGGCATGGCCGGGGCCGAACTCGAATACGTTTATTGCCTATCTTGCCAGGGAGGTACCGGCTTTGGCTCCCGGTCTGCTTCCGACCGCCATCGGCAAGGATTTCACCGAGGGGCCGGTCTACCTCGGTCTGACGCCGAGCCGGACGGGCGTCCAGTTTCTCGCCAAGGGCCTCGTCGGGGTGACGGTCGCCTGGGTTGAGGGGATCGAGCTCAACTTCATGGGCGCCGTTGCGGGCGTAGACTTGCGCCGGCCGGCGGTGAAACTGCCCGGATGGGGGCGCATCGGCCTGCCTTGAAGCGTCAGAAATGCCGATGATCAGCCGCTTTCTGACGTTTTCGTCCCCCGCGACAAAATCGTTGACTTAGGGTGTTGACCTTATAATTCGAGCTGTATATTTTGCGCCCACTCTCACGGTAGGTCGTAGGGCGCTATCGGGCGGGGCTTTGCAGGCACAGAAGCCGACATCGGCGACCATGAGCTGCCTGCGATAAGAAGCTTCCGGCTCATTGCTAGCTGCCTCTAAACACTATCGTTCTCAAGCAGAGGACAATTTCGGACCAAGATCGGCGCCCCGCGAAGGCGGAACGTTCGATCCTCTGGTGTTGCGAGCTGAGGGCCCCGGGAAAAGGGCAACTCGGCTCGTAAGGTTTGGCGCATCCGTTCCCGATGTGGGGCGGGTGCTCGAGGTACGGACGAGGCTCGATGCCGACAATTCAGCAGCTGATCCGCAAGCCGCGGGTGAAGCCCCGGGAGCGTAACAAGGTCCCGGCCATGGAGGCCTGCCCGCAGAAGCGTGGCGTGTGCACGCGCGTCTATACGACGACGCCGAAGAAGCCGAACTCGGCGCTGCGCAAGGTCGCCAAGATCCGTCTCACGAACGGCTTCGAGGTCATCGGCTACATTCCGGGTGAGGGTCATAACCTCCAGGAGCATTCCGTGGTGATGATCCGCGGCGGCCGCGTGAAGGATCTTCCGGGTGTGCGCTACCACATCATCCGCGGCGTGCTCGACACGCAAGGCGTGGCGAACCGCAAGCAGCGCCGTTCGAAGTACGGCGCCAAGCGGCCCAAGTAAGATCCGAGGACCAAGTGGGCGCCGCCCTATGTGGAGCGGCGCTCTCGTATTTGGAAGACTGGCCCTGAGCGGGCGGCACAAGAAGATACGAAAAGGAACGAGCGCATGTCGCGTCGCCATCGTGCCGAGAAGCGGGAAATCAACCCGGACCCCAAGTTCGGGGATCTGGTGGTGTCCAAGTTCATGAATTCGATCATGAGCGAGGGCAAGAAGTCGACGGCCGAGCGCATTGTTTATGGTGCATTCGATCGTATGCAGCAGCGTGCCAAGGCGGACGCCCTGCCGATGTTCCACCAGGCGCTCGAGAATGTGATGCCCTCGGTCGAGGTTCGCTCGCGCCGGGTCGGTGGTGCGACGTACCAGGTGCCGGTCGAGGTTCGCAGTGAGCGGCGTCAGGCGCTGGCGATCCGCTGGCTGATCTCGGCGGCGCGCGCACGTAACGAGAATACGATGGAAGAGCGGCTGTCGGCTGAGCTTATGGATGCCGCCAACAACCGCGGCACGGCGGTGAAGAAGCGCGAAGACACGCACAAGATGGCGGAAGCCAACCGCGCCTTCTCGCACTACCGCTGGTAACCGGACGACGACGAGGCAACGGACATGGCCCGCGAATACGCGATCGAGGACTACCGCAACTTCGGCATCATGGCTCACATCGATGCCGGTAAGACGACGACGACCGAGCGGATCCTCTTCTACACTGGCAAGAGCCACAAGATCGGTGAAGTCCACGACGGCGCCGCGACCATGGATTTCATGGTCCAGGAGCAGGAGAAGGGCATCACGATTCAGTCGGCGGCCACGACCACGTTCTGGGACGGCAAGCGCCTGAACATCATCGACACGCCAGGCCACGTCGACTTCACCATTGAAGTCGAGCGTTCGTTGCGCGTGCTCGACGGTGCCGTGTGCGTGCTCGATGGCAACCAGGGTGTGGAGCCGCAGACCGAGACGGTCTGGCGCCAGGGCGACAAGTACGGCGTGCCGCGTATCATCTTCGCCAACAAGATGGATAAGACCGGCGCCGACTTCTACATGTGCCTCGAGGACATCGCCGAGAAACTCGGTGCGCGCGCTGTGCCGCTGCAGATTCCGATCGGCGCCGAGAGCAACTTCAAGGGCGTTGTCGATCTCCTGAAGATGAAGGCTTACATCTGGCAGGGTGACGACAAAGGCGCGAAGTTCGTCGAGGAAGACATTCCCGCCGATCTGGTCGACAAGGCCAACGAGTTCCGCGCCGCCATGATCGAGGCCGCGGTCGAGATGGACGACGATGCGCTCGCCGCCTACTTCGACGGCAAAGAGCCCGACATCGATACGCTGAAGAAGTGCATTCGTAAGGCGACGATCACGCGCGCCTTCTATCCGATGATGTGCGGCTCGGCGTTCAAGAACAAAGGCATCCAGACGCTGCTCGACGCGGTGGTAGACTTCCTGCCGTCGCCGGTCGATCGCGGCGCCATGTCGGGCATCGACGTCAAGTCCGGCGATGCCGTCGAGCGCAAGCCGCTCGACAGCGAGCCGCTGTCGCTGCTCGCCTTCAAGATCATGGACGACCCGTACGGCGTCCTGACGTTCGCGCGCATCTACTCGGGTAAGCTCGAGAGCGGCATGAACGTGATCAACACGTCGCGTGACAAGCGCGAGCGCGTTGGCCGCATTCTGCTCATGCACGCCAACAACCGCGAGGAGATCAAGGAGGCTTACGCCGGCGACATCGTTGCGCTGCTCGGCCTCAAGGATACCCGCACGGGCGAAACGCTTTCGGACGCGAACAACCGCGTCATTCTCGAGAAGATGGAGTTCCCCGAGCCCGTCATCGAGATGAAGGTCGAGCCGAAGTCGAAGGCTGACCAGGAGAAGATGGGCGTCGCGCTTGCCAAGATGGCGACTGAGGATCCGTCGTTCCGGGTCAACACCGATCCCGAGAGCGGCGAGATCATCATCAAGGGCATGGGCGAGCTGCATCTCGAGATCAAGGTCGACATCCTGCGCCGCACGCACAGCGTCGAAGTCGCGACCGGCGCGCCGCAGGTTGCCTACCGCGAGACGCTCGCACGTGCGACCGACATCGACTACACGCACAAGAAGCAGTCCGGCGGTTCGGGCCAGTTCGCCCGCGTCAAGCTGCGTCTTGAGCCGCAGGAGCCGGGCACGGGCAACGAGTTCGAGTCCGAGATCGTCGGCGGCACGGTGCCGAAGGAATACATCCCCGGCGTCGAAAAGGGCGTCGAGAGCATCTGGGCGAGCGGCGTGCTGATCGGCTTCCCGCTGGTCGATACCAAAGTGACGCTGTTCGACGGCGCCTTCCACGAGGTGGACAGCTCCGCGATCGCATTCGAAATCGCATCGCGTCAGGCGATGCGCGAAGGCTGCCAGAAGGCGGGCATCAAGCTCCTGGAGCCGATCATGGACGTCGAGGTGGTGACGCCCGGCGACTTCGTCGGCGGTGTGATCGGCGACATCAACAGCCGGCGCGGCCAGATCCGTAACCAGGAGATGCGCGGCAACGCGACCGTGGTTCGGG
Source organism: Pseudomonadota bacterium (assembly GCA_023430845.1). Taxonomy (GTDB): domain Bacteria; phylum Pseudomonadota; class Alphaproteobacteria; order Rhizobiales; family Hyphomicrobiaceae. Next base: position 1,160 of record JAEYYJ010000363.1, on the reverse strand, counting down.
CCAACGTGCCGCTGGCGAACATGTTCGGCTATGTGAGCCAGCTGCGCTCGATGAGCCAGGGACGCGCGTCCTACACGATGCAGTTCGCTCACTACGCCGAGGTGCCGCGCAACGTCGCCGAGGAGGTGAAGGCCAAGTACGCCTGATCCCCCACGGAGCAATTCGAGATCACTTTCTGAGTTCAAAGAGGACGCCAGTCGTCCAGACGCATGAGGAGAGCCTGAGATGGGCAAGGAGAAATTCGATCGCAATAAGCCCCACTGCAACGTCGGCACGATTGGTCACGTCGACCACGGCAAGACGACGCTGACGGCGGCATTGACGAAGGTCTCGGCCGACAAGGGTTGGACCAAGACGGCGATCGCCTACGACGAAGTCGCCAAGGCCTCTGAGAGCCAGGGCCGCCGTGACCCGACGAAGATCCTCACGATCGCGACGAGCCACGTCGAGTACGCGACGGAGAACCGTCACTACGCCCACGTCGACTGCCCGGGCCACGCCGACTACGTGAAGAACATGATCACCGGTGCCGCCCAGATGGACGGCGCGATCCTGGTCGTGTCCGCAGTCGACGGCCCGATGCCGCAGACCCGTGAGCACATCCTGCTCGCCCGTCAGGTCGGCGTTCCCTACATCGTCGTGTTCCTCAACAAGTGCGACATCGTCGATGACGAAGAGCTCCTCGACCTCGTCGAGCTCGAGGTGCGCGAGCTGCTGAAGCAGTACCAGTTCCCGGGCGACGACGTTCCTGTCATCCGCGGCGCCGCCATCAAGGCGCTCAATGGTGAGAAGGGCCCGCTCGCCGACGAGGCGATCCTCAAGCTCTATGACGCCCTCGACAACTACATCCCGCTCCCCGAGCGCCCGAAGGACAAGCCGTTCCTGCTGCCGATCGAAGACGTGTTCTCGATCTCGGGCCGCGGCACGGTCGTCACGGGCCGCATCGAGCGCGGCACCATCAAGGTCGGTGAGGAAGCCGAGATCGTCGGTCTGAAGGACACGCAGAAGACCGTCGTCACCGGCGTCGAGATGTTCCGCAAGCTGCTCGACTCGGGCGAGGCTGGCGACAACGTCGGCTGCCTCCTGCGCGGCATCGACAAGGAAGCCGTCGAGCGTGGCCAGGTCCTCGCGAAGCCGGGCTCCGTGAAGCCGCACAAGAA
>JAEYYJ010000314.1 GCA_023430845.1 Pseudomonadota bacterium | reverse complement strand
CAGGCTCGGGATCGGTGGACGGTCCCGGGAGAAAGCCGAGCGGTGCAGGATCGATAGCGTCGCTATCCGCAAGGTCTGGTCTCGCGGCAAATGAGGTGAGGGCATCGGCATCCAGGACGACGGCGGCGCCGGACTCGAGGGCAATCTTGACCATGCGGCACGTCGCCGACCCCACACCGGAGCCGGGCCCGACCAGCACGGCGTTCTTGCGCTTGTCGGCCAGCACGTTGGCGAGGCCCTCGGGTACGTCGAAGGGTTTGAGCATGATGGCCGTCAGATGCGCGGCATTGACGGGAAAGGCCGCGCGGGGGCTTGCTACGGTCACGAGACCTGCGCCGATGCGCAACGCACCACGTGCGCCGAGGCGGGCAGCGCCTGTGCTCTCGGCCGGACCTGAAATGACAACGGCGTGCCCGCGCGTGTACTTGTGCGCCTCGCTCTTCAGCGTCGGGATGGCGGCGCGCCAGAGTGCCGGTCCGTTCGCAAACGTGCGCGGCGAGACCTGATCGAGCACGCTGCTCGGGATGCCGATATCGGCAAGCACTACGGAGCCGCACAAGGAGCGGCCGGGCAGCAAGACATGGCCGGGCTTGCGGCGGAAGAACGTAACAGACTGCGTGGCGCGAATGACGGGACCAGTCGGCGCGCCGGTCGTGCCATCGAGCCCGCTCGGCACATCGATGGCGAGCACCGGAAGGCCCGATGCGTTCAGCGCTTTGATGGTCTCGGCAGCAATGCCCTCTATGGGCCGGGAGAGACCTGCCCCGAACAAGCCATCGATGACGAGATCGCAGTCGCGAATGCAACTCGGGCCGATAGGTTCTATAGGCCCGGACCACTGCGCAGCGAAGTGAGCCGCATCGCCTTTGAGCGCGCCGCTATCACCGAGCAGCGACAATCGCACGCGATAGCCGCGTTCGGCGAGCCTGCGTGCTGCAACGAAGGCATCACCACCATTGTTGCCAGGACCGGCCAGCACGAGAATGCGCGCGCCGATGCCGACCATGGTCCCCGCCACATCCGCGACCGCCTCGCCCGCGCGCGCCATGAGATCGAGTGACGGCACGCCGGCAATCACGGCCAGCCGATCCGCCTCCGCCATCTCCCTGGTGGTCAGCAGCTCGATGGGGGTCGCTACGTCGAACATAATTCTAGATCTTCTCGAGCCAGACGAGCAGGCCGCGCACGATGCCGATCGGCGGAAAGGCGATGTCGCCAAACAGCCAAAGCCAGCGACGCGCCTGCGCATCGTGCACGAGGGCGGTCACGAACAGCGCACCGATGCCGGCTGCGATAACCCACTGCACGAGGCCCGTGCCGAAAGCCATCGGAAAGAACCAGTAGTAGTCATACATCGTTGGTACCTGCTGCTTTCAAGCGCGGATCGGCATACGTGCTGAGTTCGACGAGATTGCCATCGGGATCGCGAAGGTAGATCGAGCGCAGCGTGCCGCGCGCGCCCGTCCGCTCGGACGGCGGGACGAGGATCGGCACGTCGTTCGCGACCAGTTGCTCCTCGATGCCCTCGAAGTCGTCGACCAGGAGACAGATGTCGCCCGAGCCCGGCATGGGATGCTCGGCGCGCGGCGAGAACATGTTGTCCGACTGGTGCAAGTTGATCTTGTGCGGGCCGAACCTCAGCGCCGAACGCCCGTCGGGTCCGAATACCTCATGCGTCATACCGAGCGCGCGCGTGTAGAACGCGACAGTGCGTTCGATCGAGGCGACCGTCAGCACGAGATGGTCGAAGCCGATGACTTTCATAGTGATGTTCCACACGGCCATAGATGTGAAGCGCCAATGTGAGCCTCACCGCGAGAACGCGCAACAGAAATGCCGGAACGCGCCTTCGGCACGCCGCTGGTATTCGTTAGGCTCAATGAAAACCATTCCATGAGGAGGCGCGGTCCATGCTGAGGATTCTTGGGAGAGCAAACTCATTCAACGTCAGAAAAGTCCTATGGGTGTGTGATGAGCTTGGGCTGCCCTTCGAACGGGAGGACTGGGGGCGGGGCTTTCGCCCGACGACCGACGACGAGTTTCTGAAGATCAATCCGATCGGACTCGTTCCCGCGGTGATCGACGATGGTGTCGTGCTGCGCGAATCCAATGCCATCGTGAGGTATCTGGCGACGAAGTACGGCGGTGGCGCGATCTATCCTGCCAATCCGGTTTCCCGCGCCAACGTCGAGCAGTGGATGGACTGGGCGAACTACGAGACGTCGATCTCATTGCGCGGCGCGTTTCTCGGAGGCATGTTGAACGAGCCGCCGTGGAACAATCCCTGGTTCATCGAGCAGGGACGGCGCCAGATCACCAAGGAAGTCGGTCAACTCGACGAGCATCTGAGGACGGTCGGCCCGTACATCACGGGTGATACGTTCACGATCGCCGATATCCCGATCGGTCTCGTGGTCAACAGGTGGTTCTGTCTGAACTTCGAGCGTCCGGAATATACCTATGTTGCCCGCTACTATGAGCAACTCAGCAGGCGCCCCGCTTACATGCGTCACGTGCGCAACGGCTTGCCGTAATCCGCCGATCGGCTCGTGGCGGCCGAAGGCAGCCAAGCAAGAATGCCGACTGGGAGAGTGGCAGCCGCGGCGCTAGTAGCCGTCTTGTTGAAGACACGCCTCCGGCATGACGGCGTTGGCGTCCGCGGAAAAGCAAAATCAAATCTGCTTCCGCTTCTGCACCATCTTCGCGAACTTCTCGTACTCTTCCTCTTTTACCGTGTAGGAGTGATCGTCGTCGGGGAAGGTGCCGTCCTTGACCTCCTTCACGTACTGCTTGATGCCGTTGACCGCGACCTCGGTGAGATTGGCGAAGCGCTTCGTGAATTTCGGCTTGAAGTCGGTGAACACGCCGAGCAGGTCGTGGCAGAGCAGGATCTGGCCATCCGTGCCGACGCCCGCGCCGATGCCGATGGTCGGGATGGTGAGCTGCTCCGAGATGAGGCGCGCGATCTTGGCGGGCACCGCCTCGAACTCCAGCATGAAGCAGCCGGCATCCTCGATGGCGAGCGCATCCTCGAGGATCTTCATCGCGGCATCCGCTGTGCGGCCCTGGATCTTGAAGCCGCCGAAGGTCGCGATCGTGTGCGGCGTCAGGCCGATGTGCGAGGCCGTCGGAATGCCTGCATCGACGAGCGCTTTCAGAATGTGCGCCTGCGACTTGCCGCCCTGCGGCTTCACCGCATCGGTCAGCGCGTCCTGCATGAAGCGCGTGGCGTTGACGAGCGCGCGGTCGACGGTGTTGTAGCTCTGGTAGGGCATGCAGCCGAGCACGAACGTATTCGGGGCACCGCGCCGGATGGCCTGCGCATGCATGGTCATCATGTCCATGGTGGCGGGGATCGTGCTCTTGTGGCCGTGCGCGATCATGGCCAGGCTGTCGCCGACCACGGCGACATCCACGCCGGCCATTTCCGCCCACTGCGCGGCGGTGTAGTCCGGCACGGACATGTAGACCATTTTCTCGCCTGTCTTCTTGCTGTCACGGATCTCGGTAATCGTCCGTTTTTCGCGCTTCTTTGCCACTTCAACCGTCGATTGGTTGGCCATGGTCCCGCTCCCTCCATGCTGATATATCTAGCGTATGCTAAGGAGCGACAGGATCGAGGGCAAGCAACACCTGGCGCGGTGGGGAGAGGCACGATGTGGTTGATGGACTGGGGCGCGATCATGATGTTCGCGCTTCTGGTGATGAGTGCGGCACTCTACGGTCTGACGGCGAGCGGCCACTTTCCGAGCGAGCACCGCGCGGAGGTCCTGCGGACGACGAGTGGTGCCGCGATCCTCTGGGGCACGATGGTATTGGCGCTCGCCACGGCGATTGTCGCGCTGGGACTTGCGTGGGCGGTGCTGCCCTGGACCTGGGCGGTGATCGTCGGCGGGGCTGTGTTGCTCATGGCGCCGCTGATCCTGCAGCTTTTTCCCGACAGCTTTGTCGATGGGCGGGCCGGCCTCCTGGTGTTTGCCGGCATTGGCGGGGCGCTGTCGCTTGCGGTGCTGACTTACACCTAGGGCTGTTGAAGCCATGCCCTAGGGTCTAAAAGACCACGGATGACAGTGCGCGAAACGGAGAAGCGGCCCGTGCGACTGCTCGGAGGCAACGAGCGCGATTCCATCGCTGATGTGCTGCGGCGCGGGCTCGAGATAGCTGTGCGGCGCATACGTCAGCGCGCGCCCTTGCTGTTCGCCGTTACGATCGGTGGTGGTGCTGTCGGACTGATCGGCGGCCTCTCGACGTGGATCGTCGCGCTCGGAGCGGCTCTTGCTTTTGTGCTCGCGGGCCTCGTCGCGCTGGAGGGCGAAGCCGAAGCGATCCAAGGCACGTCCGCGCTGACGCCGCGTGGTGCCATGGCCGATCTCGTGACACGCTGGCGTGCAGCGCTCGACGCTGTGCCGGATCCGGTGATCGCGCTCGATGAGAGCGGTGCCATCGTGCATACCAATCCCGCTGCGCGCGAGATCTACGCGCTTTTGCGGATCGGTGGGCAGCCGTCGCTGCTGAGCCGCGATCCCGAGTTTCTGCAGGCCATCGATGAAGTGCTCGAGGACGGGCGCCAGCGCACGGTCGAGATTCAGGAGCGCGTGCCGATCGATCGTCGTGTCAGGATCACGCTTACCGCCATGAGCGGCGGCGCGGATGAGGTTGGCGCGCCGCGCATCGTGATCGCCTTGCGCGATCTCACCGAGCAGGATCGGCTCGGGCGCATGCGTGCGGACTTCGTCGCTAATGCGAGCCATGAGCTGCGCACGCCGCTCGCCTCGCTCGTGGGTTTCATCGAGACGCTGCAGGGGAGGGCGAGCGAAGACCCCGCCGCTCGCGCACGCTTTCTCGGCATCATGCAGCAGCAGGCCGCCCGCATGGCGCGGCTGGTGGATGATCTCCTGTCCTTGAGCCGCGTCGAAATGCGCGAGCACTTGCCGCCGCGCACTGCGATCGATCTCAATGAGACGATCGGCGCTGCCGTGCAGGCGCTGGAGCCCGTGGCACGCGCATCGGGATCGGACCTGTCGTTCTCGCCGTGCGACGGGCCGGCAGTCGTTCTCGCAGATACCGACGAGATTGTTCAGATCCTGCAGAACCTCGTGCAGAACGCGTTGAAGTACGGCGCACCCGGGCGACCGGTGACAGTGTCTATCCGGCGGGAGGCACGTGGGCCGACGAGCCGCATTGGCGTTGCCATTCGCGACGAGGGGCCGGGCATCCCGCCCGAGCACCTGCCGCGCCTCACGGAGCGCTTCTACCGCGTCAACGCCAAGTCGAGTCGCGAGAAGGGCGGGACGGGCCTCGGGCTCGCAATCGTCAAACACATCGTCAATCGCCATCGAGGCGAGTTCAGAATCGCATCGGAGCCCGGAAAGGGCTCGACGTTCACGTTCGTCATCGACGAGCAGGCGCGCCGGCCGAGCGCCGTCCATTGATCCGATTTATCACGTCAAAATAATAGGTTATTCTGTCACAAAGTTGTAGGCTGTCGACGCTAGATTGCGGCGCAATCAGAGACGGCCTCCCGCTTGGGCGGCACAAATGTCTCGGACAATCGGAGCACCAGGATGCGCGAGCACACGGTCAAGGCCTTCGAGCAGGAACTGCTTCTGCTGGACAAGCGCGTCACCCAGATGGGCGGCCTCGCCGAGCAGCAGCTCGGACGCGCCTTCGAAGCCCTCGAACGGCGCGATCCGAAGCTCGCGGCTGAGATCGTCGCGGGCGATGCGCTGATCGATCAGCTCGAGCGCGACCTGCAGGATCAGGCGATCGTCATGATCGCCAAGCGCCAGCCGCTGGCCGACGATCTCCGCCACATCATGACCGTGCTAAAGATCGCCGGTGATCTCGAGCGCATCGGCGACCTCGCGAAGAACATCGCCAAGCGCGCGCTCGCCATCTCGGGCGAGAACCACCCGAAGTCGCTGATGACCGGCCTCAAGAACATGACGGAGCTGGCGCTGCATCAGCTCAAGGACGTTCTCGATGCCTACAGCGAGCGGCAGGCCGACAAGGCGCTGACGGTATGGCGTTCCGACGAACAGATCGACGCGATGTACAACTCGCTTTTCCGCGAGTTGCTGACCTACATGATGGAGGACCCGCGCAATATCGGGCTCTGCACGCATCTGTTGTTCGGCGCCAAGAACATCGAGCGCATCGGCGACCACACGACGAACATCGCCGAGAACGTGCATTTTCTCGTCCACGGCAAGCCCGTCACTGACGCGCGTCCGAAGAGTGACGACACAAGTTCGACGCTGATCACGGCCGAGGAGTCCTGATCGCGAGCAGAGATGCGTGGTGCCGCCAATGGCCGCGATGAGGTGGCCGAAGGCAGAGCACCCACGCTGTAAGTTGGAGAATGAAGTTGCGCATTGCGACATTGAGATCGGCGCGGGGAGAGGTGGTTCGAAGTGATCCCGCGCCGGGGCACTCCAGGGAGAGCCGAGCCCGCATGAGCATAAGGATTCTGGTGGTCGAGGATGATCCCGCCATCGTCGAGTTGATCACGTACAACCTGGAAGCCGACGGCTTCGATGTCATCGTTGCGGAAACGGGGGAGGAAGCGCAGCTTCTCATCAACGAGGAGAATTTCGACCTCGTCCTCCTCGACTGGATGCTGCCGGGTGTTTCCGGCATCGAGCTCTGCCGGCGCCTTCGCCAGCGCCAGGAGACGACGGCCGTTCCAATCATCATGCTAACCGCGCGCGGCGAGGAAGGGGACCGCGTGCGCGGTCTAGCGACCGGCGCGGACGACTACATCGTCAAGCCGTTCTCGGTCGCCGAGCTGATCGCGCGCGTCAAAGCCATGCTGCGGCGCGCGGCGCCCGAGCGCGTCTCGGACATGATCACGGTCGGCGATGTCGTCCTCGATCGCCTCGCGCACCGCGTGAAACGCTCGCAGCGCGAGGTTCGCCTCGGGCCGACCGAGTATCGCCTGCTGGAATTCATGATGGAGCGGGCGGGGCGTGTGCTCAGCCGCGAGCAGATCCTCGATGGGGTCTGGGGCCGCCAAGCCGAACTCGACGAGCGCACGGTCGACGTGCACATCGGGCGTCTGCGCAAGGCCCTCATCCGCGGCAAGGAAGCGGAAGTCATTCGCACGGTCCGCGGCGCCGGTTACGTCATAGAGCCGGCCTGAGGCGGCCCAAGACACATGGCCGCGCTGCTTCTCTCGGCGGCCTGCCGGTGCTAAGGGGTCGTGACCGCGCATCCGCGTGGCCCGACAGCTCTCGCGACCGGCCTTATCATGACCATCGACTTCAAGGATCCCGTGGCGCTTGCCCAGGCGCTCATTCGCTGCCCCTCCGTGACGCCTGAAGAGGGTGGCGCACTGACGCTGCTCGAGGACGCACTGAAGCCTGCGGGCTTCGACTGCAAGCGGCTGGTGATGACGACGCCCGGCACGCCCGACGTCGATAATCTTTATGCGCGTCTCGGTCGCAAGCAGCCGAACCTGTGCTTCGCCGGTCATACGGACGTCGTGCCGGTGGGTGATGCGGCGAAGTGGACGCATCCGCCTTTCGGTGCCGAGATTCATGACGGTGTGCTCTATGGCCGCGGCGCCGTCGATATGAAGGGCGCGATTGCCGCGTTTGTCGCGGCAACGCTGCGGCTCGTCGACCGCCATGGCGGTGAGCTGCCGGGTGCGATCAGTTTTCTCATTACGGGCGACGAGGAAGGTCCCTCGATCAACGGCACCATGAAGGTGCTCGACTGGATGCGAGAGAACGGCGAGGTCATGGACGCCTGTATCGTGGGCGAGCCCTCGAACCCCAAGACGCTTGGCGAAGAGATCAAGATCGGCCGGCGCGGCTCGCTCAATGCCGAGCTCGTCGTAGCCGGCAAACAGGGGCATGCGGCCTATCCGGCGCTCGCGGAAAATCCCGTGCCCAAGATCGCGCGCCTGATCGACCGGCTGTCCTCCACACCGCTCGATCAGGGCAACGACGACTTCGAGCCATCGAGCCTGCAGGTGACTGTGCTCAACGTGCCGAACACGGCGACGAACGTCATCCCGAACGAGGCGCGTGCCAAGTTCAACATCCGCTACAACAACCTCTGGACGCGACCCAAGGCTGAGGCCTGGGTGCGCGAGCAGTGCGCCACTGCCGCGGCTGAGGTTTCCGCGCGCTGGGAAGTGAGCTTCTCGGGAACAGGTGATGTGTTCCTGACCAAGCCCGGCCCGCTTGTCGAAACGCTGCGGGGAGCAGTCATCGAGGCCACGGGACGAACGCCCGCACTCACGACCAACGGCGGCACCTCCGACGCCCGTTTCATCCAGGCGTACTGTCCGGTGGTCGAGTTCGGGCTGACGAACGCGCTTGCCCATCACGTCGACGAGCGGGTGGCCGTAGCGGATCTGCAGGCCTTGACCGGCGTATACGAGCGCTTCATCGAGCGCTATTTTGCCGTCGGGGTGTGACGAAGGTGCACGCCGCTGCCTTGATCCTGCCGCGAGGCGGTCGTCTCAATCACGATCGACGGGGCGGATTCCTCCGACAAAGCTCTGTGCTCACGACGTTTTGCTTATGCGAGCGCACGAGCCGTGCAACAGTTGGGCGGTGCACACCGTTTATTCCTGGAATGCGTGGTGACGGCAGTTTGGAACCTGGAGGCCGGAGAATGCCTGAGGCCCTGACAAGGCGCCTGTTGAAGTGGCTGCCGATCGCGGCCGGCGCTGTCATGCTTGCCGGCGGGCTGGCGCACCGGGCCGAGGCCTCCGAGACGGATGTGATGCTCGCCCCGCATCGTGCCGTCTACGACATCACGCTGCATCGTGCGCAGGGCGGTTCCGGCATCGCCGACATGTCCGGCCGCATGGTCTACGAGATCACGGGCAATGCGTGCGTCGGCTACTCGCAGAACATGCGTTTCGTCACCAACGTCGTAAACCAGGAAGGCGTGACCAGCCTTACCGATCTGCGCACGACGAGCTGGGAGGATGCGGCTTCGAGTGCCTTCCGGTTCAATTCCAGCCAGTACAAGGACCGCAAGCTTACCGAGACGACGGTCGGCGACGCATCGCGTGCGAGCGGCACGGGGCGGCTCAAGGTTGCGCTCTCGCGGCCGGCAAAAAAGCAGCTCGATTTGACACCGCAGGCGATGTTTCCGATCCAGCATTCGCGCGAGCTCATTGTGCGTGCGCGACGCGGCGAGCAGCTCTTCACGGCCGACCTCTATGACGGCTCGGAGAAGGGCGACAAGGTCTACACGACTGTGTCGTTCCTGGGGAAAGGGCGGGCACCCGGCGATCTCGAAGGCCTCGAGGAAGTCGAGTCGGCAAAGCCGCTGCTGACGGTGCCGGCGTGGCCGATCTCGATCAGCTACTATGAGCCGGAGACGAGCCGCCAGGATGCGGTGCCGACGTACGAGCTTTCATTCCTCTACTACGCGAACGGCGTCTCCCGGCGCCTTCTGATCGACTACGGCTCTTTTGCCGTGAAGGGCGTGCTCAAGGAGATTTCCTTCCTCGATCCCGGCAAGTGTGAGGAAGGCGCCAAGGCGCGCTGATTGCACCCGTCATCGTGGCTATGCCCAGCGCTAGCGAAGGTGCGGCGCCACCATGAGGCCGCCCTTGGTCCACAGCTCGTTGACGCGACGTTCGAGCTTGAACGGGGAACGCTGGCCGAGATTGCGCTCGTAAATCTCCCCGTAGTTCCCGACCGCTTTCACGACGTGGTACACCCAGTCTCGGGGCAGGCCGAGGGGCTTGCCGATATCGCCCTCGACGCCGAGGAGACGCCGCACGTCGAGTTGAGCCGATGCCTTCAGGCTTTCGACACGCGCGGATGTAATGCCGAGCTGCTCGGCGATGACGACTGCGTTGATCGTCCAGCGCACGACGTCGTACCACGCGGGATCACCGCGAGGCACGGCCGGCCCGAGCATGGTGATCGCAAGGGCCTCGGGCAGAATGTGATGCTCGCCCGAACCGCTGAGTTTCCCTCTGAGATCGGCGAGCATGGCGGCGTCGGCGCTGAGCGCCTGACAGCGACCGCTCGTGTACGCCTGCACCATCTCGTCCCACTTCTCGACGACGACGGCCTCGTGCTTGATGCCGTGCGATTTGAAGAAGCTTGCGATGGCCTCGATCGTCTCCGGGTTGTTCCCGACGCAGATGCTGGCGCCCGAGAGCTCGCGGGCGCTAGTGACGCCCTGCGCGCGCTTTACGAGCAGCCGCGTTGCATCGTGGTAGACGACGCCGGGAAAGCGGATGCCAAGGCCGGTCTCGCGCGTGAGGCTGATGGCTGTCCCCGTCGCGAGGATATCGACCTCGCCAGAGAGCAGCGCCGTCGCTGCCACCGAAGGCGCGATCATGAGCGGTTTCACGGCATCGGCCTTGCCGAGCACACCGGCAGCCAGCGCGCGGCAGAAATCCACGTCGAAGCCCGACCATTGCCCGCGCGCATCCACCGTCGAGAAGCCAAGGGAAGTGCGCGTGAAACCGCAAATGACATGGCCGCGCGCGAGAATGCGCTCGATGGTCGTTCGTTTTACCGGGGCGGGCGTCTGCGCGCGCGCAGCCGATACCGCAAGCGAACAGAGCGCGAGAAACGTCAGGATGAAGGCTGGCGCGCGAGCGCGCGCGAGATCGGCAAGTCTACGCATCATTCTGTGACGGCGGCTCCTTTTTCACCCGGCGTGCGAGACGCCCGCGATTGCGGTGCGCACGTGATGAACGGTGCCTTCTCCGGTTGGGGTATGCAGGATGTCCCTGCTTGCCCGGTGATCATGTGCACAGTCGCGCCGCCTTCGCCTTTTCTATCTGCAAACAAGGTATCCGAAGCGAGGTCTGCCTAGGTTCGAGGGAACGCGCATCGTGCCCGCTCGTTCTCGCGCGAGCTGTTTTCGCGGTCAAGGCTTGAGCTCGGTCGGCGGATAAGACGGAGCGGTGATCATCCGCGCACGGCCGGTCGAATTTCAGGCTTGCTCGAGCTCGACGAGTGTGCCGCAGAAATCCTTCGGATGCAGGAACAGCACGGGTTT
>JAEYYJ010000256.1 GCA_023430845.1 Pseudomonadota bacterium | reverse complement strand
CGGGCGTATCCGTCGCGCTCACCTTGACGGACGGCTCCGAGATCAAGGGCCGCCTCGCGGTTCCCCAAGGGCGCTCGTTGGCGGATGTGCTCAATGCGGCGGCGCCGTTCGTCGAATTCGAGGCGTTCGACGGCCCGCGCCGTTATCTCGCCAAGCACGCGATCGGCGATGTGCGCCTCATCAGTCCGGGCCGCGGCCAGAGCCTCGCGCGGATGCGCGATGCGGACGGTTTCGATCCCCACGCCGTTCTAGGGCTGCCGCTCGGTGCGCCGTACGAGGACGTGCGCGCGGCCTACCTGCGCCACGCCAAGGCCTATCATCCCGACCGTTACGCCAATGCCGACCTGCCGGACGAGGTGCGGGCCTATATCGAGGGCATGTCACGGCGCATCAATGCGGCCTTCGCGGCTCTGGAAGCCCCGGCTCAGGAAAGCCGGCCGAAGCCGGTCCAGCGCATCACGCCGATCTATTCTACTCCGGCGCGCTGAGAGCACGCGTCAGGTCTGCGTCGCAGTATCGGCCGCAGGCGGGCGCGTCTCCTCCGCGACCGGCACAGGCCTTTTCTCTACTTCCCGCCACGGCTTTGCTGTCGTCTGTTCCCTGTCGTAGAGCGCGGTCAGGAACGACGTGATCCGCGCATCGGCCGGTGCGACGCGATCCTGATGCCGGTGCTGGCGCGTCTGGCGCCGCTTTGCCCAGCCGGGTGCGCCGGGTTTCTTCATGCGGCGCCCGTTGTGAATGAGGAGCGGATTGTCGGGCGCCTCGAGATCCAGCTCCTCGAGAAAGGTTTCGCGCAGCGCGTAGAACGATTGCAGGATGGCGTCGCGCGCGAGCTTGCGATCCTCCGCCGTGACTTGGCGGCCGGCTTCAGGCTCGATGGATTGCAGCGCGCGCCGCATGTCATGCAGCGGTGCGTAAGGATAGAGCCCGATCTGGCGGTGGTTCTCACCGACGTTCGCGTATACCGCCCGCATGTTGTCGAGCGATTCCGAGATGGTGCAGAACGCCGCGAAGTATTCGTCCTGCGAGGGCGCCGCGCGTTGCGTGAACGTGAACAATGCCGACTTGGCTTTGACGATGTTGCGCCATTCCTCCTTGAGCGCATTGAGGAAGATCGCGCGCTTCTGGAAGACATTCGCAAGGTAGGCCGCAACGACGGTCACCAACACCAGCGCCATATCCTTCAGATAATCGTAGAGGCTCGCGAGCACGCGCTCGGCGGGTGAGCCGGCCAGCCCCGGGATGTGATTGGCGAGTTTCGCGGTGAGCGATATGGCGAGCACGAGGCCGAGAATCCAGTAGGCGCGCCCCAGCGTGCGCCTCAGTGACGAGCGTGTCATAATTTCCCCCGAGGCGACCTAGGCTGGGTGCACGCCAGCCTCAATCGACGGCGTGCGCCGTCGGGTGGAGTGAGGGGCAGAAACCGGCCGAAAGTACGGCGACGATCGAGGGTGGTGTGAGCACTTCGACCGTGGCCGCGGCTGGCCGCTCGATCGGCGGACCATAGCCCGTGAAGTCCCAAGGCAGCAGCCAGCCGGCGAGTAGCAGATGCGGCGCGCCCTGCCAGCGGATGAGCGTGCCGCCGGGGAGCGTATCGATGTCGGTGTGATACGTGCGCTTGTTGCGCTCGGACGTCAGGCGCTCGGCGTGCAGCACTGCGTCCATCTCATCGGCCATAGCCCGGCCCGCGGTACCGCCGCCATGGACCTCGGCCCAGAGTTTCGCGAACCACAGAAAATCCTGTCGCCGGCATTCGCCGCACGGACGGTGTCCGGCTGCGAGCGCCGTGGCCTCGTCGAGGAAAAACAGCTCCGTGTAACGGCCCGGCTGCATGAGCGCGCGACGGCGGCCGTTGAATTCGAGCCTGCAACAGATCCATTGCCGGCTTGCCCATCGGCGGGGGCCGAGCGTGCGGTCGGGGCGGTGTATGGCGCCGCCGCGATTGCCCATGACGGTGCCGCGCGCCGTAATGGCGATGATGGAGCCGTCTGGGGTGACACGGTTCTGGAGTGGCATCGCGGCTTCTGCCATATGTGCGGCTTCAGACACGCAGGGAACCCACAATGACCGAAGCCGCCGTGCATGTGAAGACCGAGGAGCGCCCGAGCGGGCGCGTCGCGACTGTAACGATCGACAACCAGCGGCGTCTCAACTGCCTCGCCAGCCCGACCATTATTACCCTCCGGCAGACATTCGAGAAGCTCTCCGAGGATGCGGAACTTCGCGCCATCATTCTGACCGGCGCCGGCGACAAGGCCTTCATCGGTGGCGCGGATCTGCGCGAACTCGGCGCAGCCGATCCCGATACTGTCCGCCTCTTCATTACGCGCCTGCACAAGACCTGCCTCGCCATCCGCGATTGTCCAGTGCCGGTCATCGGCCGCGTGAATGGCTTCTGCCTCGGCGCCGGGCTCGAGGTGGCCGCGAGCTGCGACATGCGCGTGTCCTCCGACAACGCCATCTACGGCATGCCCGAGGTGCATATGGGTCTGCCGTCCGTGATCGAGGCCGCGCTGCTGCCGGGCCTCATCGGCTGGGGCAAGACGCGCGAGATCCTGATCACCGGCGAGACATTCGGCGCCGAGGAAGCCCGGACCATGGGTTTCGTCCAGAAAGTCGTGCCTGCCGCCGAGCTCGACGCGGCCGTGGACCACTGGCTCGGCCTCATCGGTCGCGCGACGCCCAAGGCCGTTCGCAATCAGAAGGCGCTCATGAACCGCTGGGAGCGCGTCTCGGTCGATGAGGGTGTCTACGCCGGTATTGACGCGATTTCGGAGGCCTATACGACCGGCGAGCCCCAGGCAGCCATCAAAGCCTTCTTCGATATGAAGAAACAAAAATCGGGGCACTGACGTTTCGTCGTCGAGCGCGCCACTGTTCACCCACAGTGGGGTCGCTATATAAGGGGACAGGTTAACCAAGTCCGCCGCGCGATTGCGTGCAGCGGCCTTTTGGCTGTGCCCATCCCGTGGGACTGGCGCGAGCGGCGGCGGAAACGTGAGCGAACGGCAAATCCCGGCAATCAGCAGAGCGTGCTTCCAGCCTATCGGCTGGGGTCGTCGTGCGACGGTTGCGGCCGTGGTCGCGGCGTTGCTGGCTCCGGCTTTGCCCGTGCCCAGACTTCATGCCCAGCCCGGACAGAATGCGGCACAGACCCCATCGGCCCCTTCGGCGTCGCCGCAAGGCGCACCCATGTCCCGCGCCGAGTACGAGCAGTGTCAGGCCGGCGACGAGGCAACCTTCCGCGCGGCCGTCGCCCGCGTAACTCAGGATGCGCTCACGAAGAGTCTTGCCGATCTCGATTACGCGCCGATCGTGCGCGAGGCCTGGCGGCGCGGCAATGTCGATGACGTGCTGTGGCGCCAGGTGGATGTCGCGATCGGCGAAGTGCGCGAGGAATCGAGCTGGACGGAGCTGATAGGCTCGATCGCCTTCCAGGAGACCGCGCAGAAACTCGCGACGACGACCTCCGAGCGCGTGTTCCGCTCCGACGCCATGCAGAAGGCCATCCTGGGCGTCGCCAGTGCCGTCGGCAATGAAGTCGGCCGGCGCATGGAGCAGGGGCTCAGTGCCGCCGCCGAGCCGGTTGCGCAATGCATGCAGGCCTTCCTCGGGCCGCGCTATGGCGGCATGGTCGCGCGCTCCGTGAGCCGCGACACCGGCCGCGAGTTCACCATCGATCCGTCGAAGGCGAGCGCGTCCGTCTCCACTGGACAGGTGCTCATCCA
>JAEYYJ010000129.1 GCA_023430845.1 Pseudomonadota bacterium | reverse complement strand
CTCGACCAGACACTGCCGATGATATGGGCGGACGAGCGCGCGCTCCGCCAGATCTGTCTCAATCTGTTGTCCAACGCCCTCAAGTTCACGCCGAAGGGCGGGCGGATCACCGTGCGCGTCTATCGCGACGCGCTCGGCGGCCAGACGCTCAGCATTCGCGATACCGGCCCCGGCATTCCACGCGAGGAAATACCGCGGATCATGCAGGCGTTCGGCCAGGGCTCGCTGGCACATGAGAATGCCGAAGGCGGGACCGGCCTCGGCCTGCCGATCGTGAAGAGCCTCGTGGAGCTGCACGAGGGCGTCTTCGAGTTGCGCTCCGAGCTGCGCAAGGGGACGGAAGTGCTGGTTTCGCTGCCGCGTCAGCGCGTCATGGAGGCACTGGCGCCTCTCCAGCCACTCGGCCAGGAACGCCATCGCTCCCTGCCGAGCCATGGCGGTCGCGCCGAATGGGAACGGCCCTCCCGCACGGCCGGCCGGGCGCCCCACGCGGCCATGATGGACTGAACGGAGACTGAACGTCCGCCTCCCCGTTTTGGGCGCCCAGTTCGCCCAGACATTGCCACGCGCCGCTCCTGATCTTATCTAAACACACGAGGCGACACCGATCCCGGCCCTTGGGGGGCCCTCGCGATCGCCACTGCGTCGCGCGGGTCATCCGGGAGCGAAATGGAAAGTCCGTGCATTCAGGTTTGCGTGATCGAGCCGCGATCGGGTTTTTGCGCGGGCTGCGCGCGGACAATTGCGGAGATTGCTGCCTGGAGCACGTATCCGCCCGCAGAGCGCCGCAGAATCATGGCTCTCTTGCCCGGACGGCGCGTGGCCGAGGCTGCTGCGCCATCCGGCACCGGAGATTGAGGCAATGGGCTGGCTCATTCTACTGATGGTCCTCATCGGCGCGCTCGGCCTGCTCATCGCGGGCGATGCGACGCTGTTCGGCCTCGACTGGCCGGACCTTGCGGCCGCCGGCTTCCTCGCCGCGTTCCTGATCGTGATCACGCTTTCGCTGGCCGGCTCGTATCGCGGCCGCACGATGCAGGCGGCGCGCGATTTTCTGACCTGGGCGGCGATCGCCTTCGTTCTCGTCGCCGGCTACAGCTATCGTGACGAGCTCACGGAGATCGCCTATCGCGTGCGCGGTGAGCTGACCCCGCCCGGCACGGCCGTATCCCTCGAGCCGAGCACGCAGGGCGCCCAGGCCGTCCGCATCCGCAAACGCCGCGATGGCCACTTCACGGTCAACGCCCGCGTCAACGGGCAGAACATGCCCATGCTTGTCGATACCGGCGCCTCGACCGTCGTCATACGCGAGGCCGATGCCTCACGGCTCGGCGTCGACACGAGCCGCTTGCGCTATACGGTGCCTGTCCAGACTGCCAACGGCATCACCTATGCGGCCCATGTGCGACTCACCAGCATCGCAATCGGGTCTATACAAGTCGACGGCGTAGATGCCCTCGTCTCGAAGCCCGGCGCGCTGCGCGAGAACCTCCTCGGTATGAGTTTTTTAAGCCGCCTGCGTTCTTATGAATTCTCCGGGGACTTTCTGACGCTGAGGAGCTGAACCATCTGAAGCTCCGCGGCAGGCCCCGGCTGTGCAGTCAGGCGGGAAACTGTCGATCATGGCGTTGTCGCTTTCCGCATCGAATGCCCTGAAGTTGGCGACGGTCTGGGCTGCCCTCGCCGGCTTCGGCATCATCGGCACCATGAATGCCGATCTCGTGCGCGATCTTCTCGGATTGAAATTCGAGTATCAGGAAGGTGCGCCGGCCGACGATGCCATCGGCGCCCCCGAGCGTATCGAGCGCGGTGGTGACGAACAGGGCGGCGTGGCGAGCGATGAGGAGCCGGCTGCTCCGGCCTCCGGCGGCCGC
The DNA here is from genome assembly GCA_023430845.1 of Pseudomonadota bacterium. Classification (GTDB taxonomy): domain Bacteria; phylum Pseudomonadota; class Alphaproteobacteria; order Rhizobiales; family Hyphomicrobiaceae. Next base: position 2,015 of record JAEYYJ010000129.1, on the reverse strand, counting down.
ATGGTCCAGCTCAAGGCCGGTGCCTACGGCCACTTCTACTCGCGCGTTCATGTCAATGGACGCGCTGTGCAGGCCATGGTCGATACTGGCGCCTCGATCGTGGCGCTGACCTATGACGATGCCCGCGCCGCTGGCATCCATATTCGCGATGGCGACTACACCCATCGTGTCAGCACGGCCAACGGCATTGCCCGCGTCGCCATGGTCACGCTCGACAGCGTCGCCATCGAGGACATCGTGGTGCGCGATGTGCGCGCCGCCGTCGCCGAGCCCGGCAAGCTCACGAAGACGCTGCTCGGCATGAGTTTCCTCGGCCAGCTCCGCCGCGCGGAAATGAGCCGCGGCGTGCTCGTGCTGGAGGAATAGAGCTGCGCGTCTATTGCTCGATCGGCTTCCTCGGATATTCGAGTTGCATCGCGACGATAGCGCCCGTGCGCCGGCCGTAGCGTGATGCGATGCTGCGCAGTGTCTGGTCGAGCGCTTGGGCCGGCAGCCGGTCGTTGATCGAAGGAAGGCGGCTCTCTACGGGCCAGCTATTGACGATCTCATCAGGTAGAATGCGGATGCCGTTGCGGCTCTCCATTGCTTCTGCCGCGCTTGCGAACGTATAGGCGCGCGAACGATAGGTTCGCGACCAGGCATCGGCGCTGAGCGCCAGTGATACCTCGTCCATGCCGGGCGTGAGCTCGATGCCGAGCTTTTCCCACTGCCAGAACGAGAAGAGGTTGCGCAGCACGGTCGTCGCGAAGGGCCGCGTGAGCTTGAAGGCGTCACTGTCGTGGCGCGCATCCCAGCTTACGAGGCCGAGATCCTTTGCGAGGGCCTCGGCGCGGTTCCGCCCGGCAATGGCCTCGACGAGCGTGAGCATCATGGGCATGGAAGCGGTGATGCCCGTTGTCGTTGCGCGCGGGCCATCGACGATGAAGCGCCGATCCGCGACATAGCGGATCGACGGGTGCTCCTTGCGCAGTTCGTTCAAGAAATACCAGTGCGTGGTCGCGAGATGGCCGTCGAGCAGTCCGGCAGCGGCGGCGACCTTGGCACCGGCGCACACGGCGATGATGATCGCTCCCTTATCCGCTTGGGCCTTGAGCCATGTCATGACCTTCGGATCATCGTCGCGGCTCATGGCGGGCACGATGACGTAATCCGCGCCTGTAGGATGCTGCTGATCGAAATCGGCGACGGTGGTGTTCGGCTCTACTTTGAGCGCCGGGTAGAGCGCAACCGGCCCCGGCTCTGTCGCGACCGTCAAGACATCGGCAACGTCCGCGCGCCGGAGAATGCCGTACGGCATCAGATAGTCGGTGGTCTCGGTCGCGTCGTTGATGCCGATGATGGCGACCAGGGGCCGCTGGCGCTTCGGCGGCTTCAGCGCGGCAAGCGCCGCCTCGCTCTCCTGCTGCGGGACGAGCGGCGCGGCCTTAGCCGGCGGATTGGGGGGCAGCGAGAATATCCAGGTTGCGCTCCCGGCCACGAGCAGCACGACAACGCTGACAATCCCCCAAAGGACAACTCGATAGCTCATGGTTTCCCCTCTCCGTGATCGGCAGCCCCTCGATGTAATGCCTGGGGTCCGGAGCTTGTTGCATGGCAGAAGCGCCGAGCAGGTCCGCGTGGGCGTGCGCGGCCCTTGCCACTGATGGCCATTCGCCGCCATAAAGCCTCCCAATTGCCTTTACTTGGCGGTCCCGCCAGGAGTGAGGCGCGCCGTGCCGAAGGAAGGAGCCTTCCGTGTCCAATTCCAAGATCGTCCTCATCGACCGCCATCCGGGCCGCTCGACCCAGACCCTGGGCATTGCCCGCGCGCTCGGGACCGACCCGGATCTCATTCACGAGCCGTCGGTCGGCGTGGTGGGCACGAAGGGCGACAGCCAGTGCTATCTCGGCGTTCTCGACAAGGTCGAAGCCGTGCACGAGCGCCTCAAGGCGAAGATCGGTATGGGGCCGGGCAAGCTCAAGCTGCGCCTCGTCCAGCCCGAGTACACGATCGCGACCTCGGACGGCATCCGCAA
>JAEYYJ010000099.1 GCA_023430845.1 Pseudomonadota bacterium | reverse complement strand
CGCGAGCGCGATCAGCTCATCGAAGACATTCGATCTCTAGTAAACCCAGATGCGGCGCGCACGGCACCTGCCAGGACGGGCTGATCTTCGAGATTCTCCTGCCGCACATCCAAATTTGCATCCCAGGCCTCCAACATGCTGCACAAAATGTTCCGCAACGCCGCCGTCACGTTGAGCATCGCAACTCTAGCGGCGGGCGTGATCGCCTCGTTACCTGCCACGGCACAGATGCCGCCGAACATGCCGGTCCCGGTCAGCGTCCTCACGGTCGCACCCGAGGATGTGCCCATATTGAACGAGCTGCCGGGACGCATTGCACCGACGCGCATTGCGGAGGTCCGTCCGCGTGTCTCCGGCATTGTCGTGGAGCGCGTTTTCGAGCAGGGCAGCAGCGTCAAGCAGGGTGATGTGCTCTACCGAATAGATCCGGCGCCATTCAAAGTTCAGGTCGACAGTGCGCGCGCCACGCTTCAGCGCGCTGAAGCCTCTCAGCTCCAGGCCCGTCAGAATGCCGACCGACAGACGGCTCTGCGTCAGCGCGATATCGCAAGCGCCCAGCAGTTCGAGACCGCGACCGCCGTTCTCGCTCAGGCAGATGCCGATGTCGCTTCTGCCAAGGCCGGCCTCGCTGCAGCGGAGCTCAATCTGCAATACTCAGAAGTGCGCGCACCGATCGCCGGCCGCATCGGCCGCGCACTCATCACGGAAGGCGCCCTCGTCGGAACCGGCGCTGCCGACATCCTCGCAACCATCCAGCAACTCGATCCCGTCTATGCCGACTTCACGCAGTCGGCGAACGAGCTCCTCCATCTCAGGCGCGCGCTGAAGGCCGGTGAACTCGCGAACAACAAGCCGGATGAAACCCCCGTGAAGCTGCTGTTCGATGACGGATCGCCCTATCAGCACGAAGGCCGGCTTCTGTTCTCGGAGGCCGCCGTCGATGCACTGACCGGGCAGGTCACGCTGCGCGGAGAATTTCCGAATCCGGAAGGCGATCTGTTGCCCGGCATGTATGTCCGCGTCGTCATCCAGCAAGGCGTGCAGCGAAATGTCATCGCGGTTCCGCAACAAGCCGTGCAGCGTGACGGCGGTGGGCGCTCGCAGGTGTATGTCGCCAAGGATGGCAAGACGGCCGAGCTTCGCATGGTGACGACCGGCCGCATCATCGACAATCGCTGGGTCATCGAGAACGGTTTGCAAGCCGGCGATCAGATCATTGTTGAAGGCTTCCAGAAGCTACGCCCGGGTGGACCGATTGCAGCACAGCCTTGGAAAGGCGCGATCGGCAAGGACGCCGCCAAGAAGTAACCAGCACCACCGCGCCCCGCATCAGCAAGCAAGAAGTCCAGAGACATGCCAAGTTTTTTCATCAATCGCCCTATTTTCGCTTGGGTGGTCGCCATCTTCATCATGATCGCAGGCGCGATCGCCATTCCGCTTCTGCCGGTCTCGCAATACCCGACAGTGGCGCCTCCACAGATCTCGGTGCAGACAAACTTCCCGGGCGCATCGCCCGAGGACATGTACCAGAGTGTGACGCGCCCGATCGAGGAAGAACTCAACGGCGTTCCAGGCCTGCTTTATTACGAATCGACATCTGACTCTTCCGGCCGCATCCAGCTCACCGCGACATTCGCCCCGGGCACGCGGGTCGGTGAGGCACAGGTCGAGGTGCAGAACCGCATTCGCCGCGTCGAGCCGCGGCTGCCTCAGGCCGTCACGCAGCAAGGTCTGCGCGTCGAACAGGCCGGCACGGGTTTTCTTCTCGTCATCGCTCTGAGATCGACCGATGGCAACATCGACGCTGTCGGCCTCGGAGATTATCTCAACCGCAATGTCATGGGCGAGATCCGCCGCATTCCGGGCGTCGGTAGCGCAACGCTGTTTGCTACGCAGCGGTCCATGCGCATCTGGATCGATCCCGACAAGATGCTGGGCTTGCGTCTGACATCGAACGACATCCTCGCGGCGATCCGCGCGCAGAACGCTCAGGTTGCAGCCGGCGCCATCGGCGCGCAACCCAACCCGATAACACAGCAGATCTCCGCAACGGTCCTCGTCCAAGGCCAGCTCACCTCGACGGAGCAATTCGGATCGATCGTGCTGCGCGCCAATCCTGACGGCTCGTCGGTACGCCTCCGCGATGTCGCGCGGATCGAAATCGGCGGCGAAAGCTACGCCTTCTCGACGCGCCTCAACCGTCAGCCGACGGCCGCGATCGGCGTCCAGCTCTCGCCGACCGGAAATGCGCTCGCGACATCGAACGCGATCCACGCAAAAATGACTGAGCTCGCCCGCTTCTTTCCGCCGGGCATCGAGTATTCCATTCCCTACGACACTTCGCCCTTCGTGAGGGTATCCATTGAGAAGGTGATGCACACGCTGGTGGAAGCGATGGTTCTCGTCTTCCTCGTGATGTTTCTTTTCCTGCAGAGCTTCCGCTACACGATCATTCCCACCATCGTCGTGCCGATCGCGCTGCTCGGCGCGTGCGCAGTCATGTTTGCTGCAGGCTTCTCTATCAATGTGCTGACCATGTTCGCCATGGTGCTCGCCATCGGCATTCTGGTGGACGATGCTATCGTCGTGATTGAGAACGTCGAACGCATCATGTCCGAGGAGGGGCTGTCGCCGCGTGAGGCGACAAAGAAGGCGATGGGTCAGATCACAGGCGCGATCATCGGCATCACGCTCGTGCTGACCGCCGTTTTCGTGCCCATGGCGTTCTTCCCGGGCGCCGTCGGTATCATCTACCAGCAGTTCAGCCTCACGATGGTCGTCTCGATCCTGTTTTCGGGCTTCCTGGCGCTCTCGCTGACACCGGCACTCTGCGCGACGTTCCTCAAACCCATTCCCAAGGGGCATCACGAAGAGAAGCGCGGCTTTTTCGGTTGGTTCAACCGGGGCTTCGGCCGCACTTCGCAAGGCTACAGCAGCGCCATCAGCAAAGTCGTGCGCCGGCCGGGCCGCTTCATGGTGATCTACCTGGCGCTGCTCATCGGTCTCGGATGGGCCTACATCCGCCTCCCAACCGCGTTTCTGCCGAATGAGGACCAGGGCTATCTGATCGTCGACATTCAGACCCCGCCGGAAGCGAGCGCGAACCGGACGCTCGAAGTCATCAAGCAGATCGAGGACATCTTCCTCGCCGAGAAGGGCGTGAGCCGCATCTTTGCCATCTCGGGATTCAGCTTCTCGGGTGCCGGGCAGAACGCTGCGCTCGCCTTCGTACCGCTGAAGGACTGGAGCGAACGCGGTCCGGAAGATTCGGCTCAGGCCATTGCCAATCGCGCCAACGGAAAGCTCATGCAGCTTCGCGACGCGATGACATTCGCGCTTTCGCCTCCACCAATTCAGGGCCTCGGCACGACGAGCGGTTTCTCCTTCCGCCTACAGGATCGTGCCGGCGTTGGACAGGCACAGCTCGCTGCAGCCCGAGATCAGCTCCTAGCGGCCACGCGCCAAAGCCAGGTACTCAGAGGCGTGCGAGTCGAAGGTCTGCCGGATGCTGCGCAGGTCACGCTCATTATCGATCGCGAGAAGGCCAACACGTTTGGCGTAACGTTCGCCGAGATTAACGCGACTATCAGCGCCAATCTCGGCTCCAGCTATGTCAATGACTTCCCGAATGCGGGGCGCATGCAGCGGGTCACTGTGCAGGCGGAAGAAAGCCAGCGCATGCAGACTGCCGATCTGCTCAAGATGAATGTCCGCAATTCTGCCGGCGGCATGGTGCCCATTTCAGCCTTCTCACGCGTCGAATGGTCCAAAGGCCCCTCCCAGGTCGTCGGCTACAATGGCTATCCATCGGTGCGCATCGGCGGCGAAGCGGCGCCTGGACGCTCATCGGGTGAAGCCATCCAGGAAATGCAGCGGCTCGCAGGCACGCTGCCGCCCGGCTTCGGCTACGAGTGGACGGGTCAATCCTTGCAGGAAATCCAATCGGGTTCCCAAGCGCCTTATCTGATCGCTCTCAGCATTCTATTCGTGTTCCTGCTGTTGGCGGCGCTCTATGAAAGCTGGTCGATCCCGATATCGGTCATGCTCGTCGTGCCCTTGGGGATCATCGGCTCGGTCCTGGCCGTCACGTTGCGAGGGATGCCGAACGACGTCTACTTCATGGTCGGCCTGAT
>JAEYYJ010000098.1 GCA_023430845.1 Pseudomonadota bacterium | reverse complement strand
TTGACGAGCCGGCTCATTTGTTGGTCGACCTGCACATTCCCGCTGCGAATGCGGACCGCGCCGAACTGTACGAGGCGCGCCGTTTTGATGTCGAGCCCGGTCGTTTCCGTGTCGACGGCGACGGCGTCGAGCGCAATGAGGGGGGTGGAGGGCGTTGGAGACGGCATGGCGGATCATTCCTCGGCACTGGATCAACCGGCGCTGGTGATGAGACTACTTGTCTGGTTTGCGGGGCGAAAGTCGCCATTGGAAACGGCGTTGCTCAGATCGCCGTGCGGGTGTTGCGGAATGATGAGACCGCTGGCGGGCGAGGTGTGATAGGGAAGTTGAAGAGATCGTTGAGAGGATCGGCATGACCTTTCGGTTCATTCGACCCTTTGTCCGCAGGCTCGGCATGATCGCCGGCGTGGGGTTGCTCGCGCTGGTCGCGGCCTGTCGGACCGAGGTTCCCGGTTTGCCGGCGGTCGGCGCACAGCTCGACGGTACGACGGTATCGGGTGTCTCGTCGGGCGCCTACATGGCCGGACAGGTCCATCTCGCGCACAACAGTATCGTCACGGGTGCCGCACTAATTGCGGGCGGCCCCTACGGCTGCGCGCAGAGCGTCTACACGCAAGGCATCGTCGGGCCGGGCTCGGCGCTGATCAATGCCACGCGCGCGATCAGCGGCTGCATGGCTAATGATCTCGCGGCGTGGGGCGTGCCGAATCCCGGCCAGCTTGCCGAGCAGGCCCACGACTTTGCTCGCGAAGGGCGGATCGACCCCATCGAGGCTACAGCGGGCGACCGCATCTATCTCTTCTCAGGAACGAAGGACGAGACGGTCCTGCCGGTGATCGGGCTCGCGGCGCTGAATTTCTACGAACGGCTCGGGGTGCCGGCGGACCATATCAAGCGCGTGGCCGACATACCCGCGGGACATGGTTTCATCGCCGAGGGCAAGGGCGGTGCCTGCAGTGTGACGGGAAAGCCCTACATAAACAACTGCGGCTACGATCAGGCGGGCGACTTGCTCGGTTTTCTGCTCGGACCTCTCGCGCCGCCTGACACAAGTGCCAATGTTGAACGGCTTGTCTTCGATCAGCACGCTTTCACGAAGGATCTCGCCGATCACTCACTCGCGCGCGAGGGCGTGGTGCTCATGCCTGAGTACTGTCGCAGGGAAGCGGGGTGCCGCGTCCACGTGGTCTTTCACGGCTGCCGGCAATCGCGCGCGGACGTCGGTGATACATTCATCGAGGACAGCGGGTATGGTCGTTGGGCAGGACCGAATCGCCTGATCGTACTCATGCCACAGACGGCGGCGAGCACGGCCAATCCTTATGGCTGCTGGGATTGGTGGGGCTACACAGGCTCGGAGTACCTGACGCGCAAGGGGCCGCAGATCACGGCGGTCCGCCGCATGCTCGACCGGCTGGCGGCGGCGAAGTAGACGGCAACTCATCTTTTCAGTGAGTGCGCAATCCGATTGCGCACCTTGCCGCGGCCGATATAGTGCACGCCCTTGCGGCCCCTACCTAACGCGCGCACTCGGAAGGAACGGTTCATGAGCCTCGAACGGATCGTGCTGTGGATGCTGACCGTGGCACTGCTCGCACCGCTGCCTGCAGCGGCGCAGTACGGCGGCGGCCCCGGTGGCAAGGCGCCCTACGAGCGACGCGATCAGGAGCGCAATGTCCCCGGCCGTTTCGACTACTATGCGCTCGTACTTTCCTGGAGCCCGACGTTCTGCGCGTCGTTGCGGGGTGATCGCTACGAGCCGCAATGCCACCGCCGCGACGGCCGTCGCTATGCGTTCGTTCTGCACGGACTCTGGCCACAGCATGAGCGCGGCTGGCCGGAGAACTGTCCGACGCGCGCGCGCCCGTTCGTGCCGCAACCTCTCATCGATAGCATGCTCGACATCATGCCGAGCTCACGCCTCGTCATTCACGAGTACCGCAAGCATGGCACGTGCTCCGGCCTGACGCCGGAGGGCTACTACGGTCTTTCTCGCCGCCTCTACAATTCGGTGAAGATCCCGCAGCGCTTCGTGATGCCGAACGACGATTTCACGGTTTCGCCCGATGCGGTCGTGCGGGCGTTCGTGGATGCGAATCCGGCGCTGAAGCCGGATATGATCGGGGTGGCCTGCGGTGGTCCGGGCAACCGGCTGCGCGAGGTCCGCATCTGCTTCAGCCGGAACGGCGAGCCGACGCGGTGTGGCCGCAATGAGGAGCAGAGCCGGCTGTGCCGCGCTTCGAGCATGTACGTGCCGCCAGTTCGCTCGAGCCCGGCGCCGAGGGGAAGCGGACGTCGCATCTGACGGCGCAGCCTGTGGATAACTCGTAACGCGATTGGCTCTCGACAGGCCGCCACCTTGTCGACACAATTGAACGAGTCCAACATCAGGACTTGAGATCGGCAGGCTCAGCAGGAGCGCGCGCATGCGCGGTGGCGCTCAATTCAGGACGAATGGACCGTCCCCCGCGACTCGAGCGGGTTATGGGCGCCGGTCGATGCCGTCCGCGCCCACGGTTCAGAGCGCGCCTCCTCGTCTCGATGATCTGGTGCGCGAGGTCGACGATCACGGTTGGTTCGGCGGACGCGCGGCGCGGTTCGGCTGGGCGTTCGGCGGCTTCCTGATCGGGGCCAGCATCTGGCAGATCATGGGTTTCTGGGCCGTCCTCGGAGATGCCGTTCTCAAGCGTCCAGAGCCTCAGGTGAGCGTCGTCGCGCGCATGTTGTTGCCGACAAGCCTGCCGAACTGCACCACACTTGCGCTCAATCGCGCGAATGGCAGGACCATATCGGTTCCCTGTGCCGAGCGGACGCCCCTTCTCGAAGAAGCGCGCCCGATCAAGCGCTCGAAACTTATCGTCGCCGACGCGCGTTGAGGAGGACATGCGCGCGGCGCGTTCCCACCCGGCGACCTGCTCCCGCACCAAAATCAGCGCCTTCTGCTCGCGCGACGTCTATTGCGTCGCTGATTCGAGACGTGAGTGCCAGTCCACCGAGCGCCGCCGATTTGACCGCATGCCGTCGCAATTAAGGGGCTTCATGAAGCCTCTTCAGGAGCGCGGCGGACCACTCTTTCGCGGGATCGTGCGGAGACCTCGATCGAGTGAGACGCAGCCTTGAGGAACGAGCGGCGGTTCCGGTGCTGCATTCATAGTCTCGCGTTGCAGCAGATCGGGCCGTCGCCAACAAATTCGGTTCTCGCGTCGACACCCGGACCGGGGGCGTCGGCGGAGTAGGCCGACGCGATCCCACATCCCGCTCGTTGGGATCGCGCATCGGCGCTTGGCCCCTGTCGGGTGAGTGCGTACCAGCCTGCAGAGCGTACGCGGATCGCCAATGGGCCATAGCCCGAAGGAACTGTCCGGCGCCGCATCGCCACACACCTCCCTCCCCACTGCGGCGTCGGACGGTTTCTTCAGGCTTCCTTCCGAAGGCCCGCCGATCAACCGACCGTGCCGCGCCGCGTAGCGAGGAAAAGGTGCCAGACCGCGATGCCGGTCACGACTGCCGCCACACCTTGATGCGCAAGGCCGAGGTTCAGCGGCACATGGGCAAGCAGCGTCCATATTCCGAGCGCGGCCTGGACCAGAACGCCGCCCGCGAGCGCGAATGCCGACGGTGTGAGGCGGCCGTCATCCGCATTCACGAGCGATATCGCCTGCCAGAGTGACGCGGCGACGATGGCATACGCGACCATGCGGTGATTGAACTGCACCATCGTCGCGTTCTCGAACGGATTGAGGTACCAGGGAGACATCACCCACAGCCCGTCCGGAATGAGCTGCCCGTCCATGAGCGGCCAGGTGTTGTGCGTCAATCCCGCCTTCATGCCGGCGACGAGCGCGCCAAGCACGACCTGCAGAAAAATCAGCGTCAGCAGAACGCCCGCCATCCGTCGATGACGCTGCGCCGCCGGGCGCGCGACGCGGATGTCCGAGCGCGGCAGGAGCGACCAAGCAGCCCACAGCAGCAGCGCGAATATGAGGAACGCGACGGTGAGATGCAGCGCGAGTCGATAGTGGCTGACGTCGACGCGATCGAGGAGGCCCGAGCTGACCATGTACCAGCCGATGGCGCCTTGAAGTCCGCCGAGGGCGAAGAGGCCGGCGAGCTTCCAGGACATACCTGCTGGAATGCGCCGCCGGATCGCGAAGTAGACGAAGGGGATGGCGAACGCGAAGCCGACCATGCGGGCGAGGAAGCGATGCGCCCATTCCCACCAGAAGATGATCTGGAAGGCCTCGAGGCTCATGCCCTTATTGACGAGCTTGTACTCGGGGATCTGCCGGTATTTCTGGAGGGCATCCTGCCAGTCGGCGTCGGTGAGCGGTGGGATGATGCCCATGATCGGCCGCCACTCGGTGATCGAGAGGCCGGAGTCGGTGAGGCGCGTGGCGCCACCGACGACGATCAGCGCGAAGACGAGCGCTGCGACACCGTAGAGCCACCAGCGTACGGCGCGCAGGGAGTCTTCGGCGAGCTGGTGTCCAGATCCGTCCGGCACGGTGAGGTCCTGAGTTGAGGCGGCACGGGTACCGTTTCCTTACACAATTCCGGCGACGCGTTCGATCATCGCGAGCGCGGCGAAGCGTCGTGCGGCGGATCGTCCAGCGCCAAAGATTGTGCGGGTGGGGGCGATCAGAGGATGACGAACAGGACGCCGGCAACGGCGAGCGCCGCCGCCAGACCCGCAAGAAAGGCTGGAACCGTGCTCGGCGGAGCGGCAACAGCGGGTGCGCGCCGAACAGTGCGCTCCGCGCGCGCCCGCTGGATGATCATCGGCGACTGCTGCGGCAGATCGGCCGCTGCGGGTTCGTCCGTGCGTTCACGCGCCGCCGGAGCGGCCAGACGCGGTGGCTCGCGGTGCGTGTCTCGCATCGGCGGGAGCGGGGGCGGCGTTTCTTCTCTGACTTCGCTTTCTCTGGCTTCTTCGGTCTCCCTTGCCTCGATCGGCGTGGCGGCCGGCGGCGGCGCCAGCAGCTCGACGACCGATCGTGGAGCCTCTACGGGCGCGGCCGGAGCAGCAGGGCCGGCCTCCGCTACCTCCTCCGGCACCTTGTACGAGGGCGGGAAGCTGTTGAGCTGATCGAGCAGGGACTGCTGGCGCCGGATCAGGTCGACGAGGCGGAGATCGGTCGCGGACTGATCGGCGAGCAGGAGCGGCGCGGTTGCATCGGGCGCCGCGTCGTTGTCGGGAAGCGGATCGAGCGGCACCTGCTCTGATGGCTCCGAGAATGGCACCCCATGGGGGGCGGGCAGAACCTCGCCCGCGAGGAGGAGCGGCGTCGTCGGTTCGGGAGCAATAAGCGGCACCGGCAATGTCGCCGGCTCGATGTGGTCGCCGCGCGCAGGCTCCGGAGATGGCGCCTCAGTCAACGCGGGGACCGATACGAGTGGGCGGGCGCCGGCCGTTGTTTCGACCAGCGTGTCGTCCGCCGTGTCAGGGGTCTGGCGGCGGCCGATTGCGAGAATGGCCGCGAGCGACACCGGCTCGAATTCGGCGTCGCTCTTTTCGAGATTGCCGTCGTCGCTTGCAATAAGTGCCGTCGCGGGAGCCGAAAGGCGCTGCGAAAGCTGGCGAAGGCGCCGCGCCGCGATGTCCTCGACGGGCGACGCGTCACCGTCGACGGCGCGCGCAAGCACGAGTGAGCCCTCGCTCATGGGGGGCGTTGAAGTCTCGTGCATGAGGCGCTGTCTTGTGCTCATCAAGTTGATCTAAGGCGGCATCGCCGCGCTGGTTGTGCTACTTGCGCCTTATCGTCCGAGTATTCTGCGGCAATTGTAAGCCCGCGCGCCGGAAGGTCGATTTCAAGCCTTCGACAAGTTCGAGATCCGGTCGAGCAGGCGGGATTTTATGCGTGGAGATCGGCGGTCCTGACCGGCCTCACCGGAGTCCGCTGAGCCGTTCGTGCCCGTGCCGCCATTTTCGAGCTTGGCGGGCGGTGCCAGGGTTTCCGGCGCTGCTTTGGCTTCTGGTTCGTCGCTCGTCGCGCCGGCTTTCTCATCTTCCTCGGCATCGCGCCGGGATTGAGCCACGCGCTCCGCGAGCGTCAGTCGCGGAACGGCACGGCGCTCGCGCGGGGCAGAAGCCGCAGAAGTGATGTCCGAGAGCGGGAGCGTTCCGCCGCCGAGACGCCCGACGGCTGCCGCGTGATCCGCCGCCTGACGCGTGAGCTGCTCCTGGAGGGCCGCGATTTCGCTCTTGAGGGCCTTGATCGTGGTTTCCTGACCGGCGGACTTCTCCTCGAGCGCGCCGAGAGTGGCCTTCAGCGCGATACGGCTTTCGCCGCCGCTGGCGGTGCCCGCTTTGTCGTGGATCGCGACGGCTGCCTTGAGACGCTCGATCTCCTGTTCCTGGCGCGCGGCGAGTGCGCGTGCCTCGCGCAACTTCTTCTCGTTTTCGTCCGCCGCTTTGCCCGCCGCCGCATCCGGGCGCAGCGGGGCTGGCTTGCTGCTGCCGGCCACCCTCGGTGCGGCATCGGCCGTCTCGGCGATGGCCTTCTGCAGGCGGTCGATCAGCGCGCTCTGCTCACGAGAGCGGGTGCGGAGTGTGTCGAGCTCGGCGCGCATGGCGACCACGGCATCCGAATTGCCGTCGACGGCGCCCGTGCCGGCTCTGGCGCCTGCCGTTTCGAGTGCGGTCTCCAGGGTTTCAACTTCGCGCTTCAACTGCGCGTTGATCGCACCGGCTTCCTGGAGCGCGCGCGCCTGCCGTTCAGCGGTGCGCATGAGGCTCGCAATCTCGTCGTCACGTCCGGAGAGATGCTGCTTGGCTTCGCCGAGGCGCTGCTCTAGACGGGGCAGCCGGTCGGCGACGGTCTGTTCGAGCACGCTGCGGGCATTGGCAGCGCCTTCGAGCGTGGCCTTGAACGCCTCGACGTCGGCCTCGAGGCCGTTGATGCGCGCATCGCGACGGTTGAGCTCGATGAGCTGGCGGGCCGCGGAAAGCTTGACCTCGTTGAGCTCGGTCTGCTGGTGATGGATTTTCAGAGCGTATTCGGCGCGCATCCGGTCTTTGTCGGCCTGGATTTCGGCCTCCGTCAGCGGCATCGCCTCACGCAGACGCTCGCTCGTCAGCCGCACGGCGCGCGCCCAGAAGCCTGGCGCTGCCAGCAGCCACAGGAGGCTCGCGGCCAGAAAGCCGAGCACGGCGAACATCACTGACTGGATCGTGATCAAGCCCGCATTCCTCGGCCCCGCACCTTAGGCAACTCCAGCCGCCGGTCGAGTACCGGGCCAGCAGGTCCACCCATGCGTCCCCCAAAGCGTCCCCAAGGCTCCCTCGCCGGGCGGCTCAAACGCCAACGCCGATGCCCGAGGCGGGCACCGGTGCCACACGGCCCCACCTTATCCCGTCCGATGGCCTGCGGCACGGCATCGACTGCCAGCACCGCGTGCACCTCAGAAGGGGTTCCAGGTCGGGCGACGTGTATACTTCAAATAGCCGATATTGGCACCCATGCGAAGGCCAATCCCCGAACGAATCGGGGCCATGACCATGTCCCCGTTCGCCTGGAAGTTGATGCCGACGCCGCCGACGACGTAGGCGGAGCCTTCGACGCCGCCGAAGCGCTGATACACGTCGTGCGGATCACGCATCCGGTAGACCAGGATCATGGTCTTGGAGCCATCGCCGCCGGCGTCGTAGCCGATGGACGGACCCTGCCAGTACACGGGGTGCTGGCCGGCATCACGGGTATAGAGCGTCCCGCGACCGTATCTCAAGCCTGCCACGAAGGCACCGCCCAGGTCCTCGCCGAGGATGTAGCCGTTCGGACGTCCCTGCTTGCGGAAGGCATACTCGATGACGCTGGCGAGACCCTGGCTGACGGCGCCAAAGAAACCATGTCCGGTCCGCGTAATCTCGTGCATCGAGTACGTGCCGTCGCGGGGATCTTCCTCGTAGTAGCCGCGGCCGGGTGGCGGCTGGAGCGGCGCGTCGCCACCGCGCGGAGGCGGGGGTGCGTAGCCGTCGCCGCGGTAGGGCGTGGCCTCGCGATAGGGCGGCGGCGGTGGGGCTTGGTAGTGCGGCTCGGGCCGAGGCGCGGGCGGCGGGCTATAGCTATCGCGCGAGCCGCCATAGGAGGGCACTTGCCGGCCGGTCTCATAGGGCGGGCGATAGGGCGGAGGATCGATATTCTCACGCTCGACGTACCCGCCGCCGGCCTGTGCGAGGCGAAGCTGCGGAAGCGTCGCCCCGGGGAGCGCTGCGTCGCGACCGCCGCGCTCAACGGAATGGACGATCGGCGCCCCATCCTGGTCGAGCGCCGTGATCTGGGCGTTCGCCGAAGAAATCCCGAATCCGAGAGCGAGGCCCAGCGCGAGTGCGCCCGCCTGAAGTCGCATCGATGTCATCATGAGCATGGACCGCCCGTCGAGCACGAGTGCTGAAACCCCCTGGTGCGGGGACCGAAGTGCATCCGATTTTGCGGATGCTCGCCAGTCGAACGCACTAGCGGCCGCGCCACAGCGGCCGTATGGTGAATAAAGTCTTGCCGGCAAAGTGTTACCAAACTGTGGCTTGATCGGTCGCTGCGCCCGAATTTGGCCGCAACTCCGCAGGTTTCGGTTCGGTTTCGCGCGGGCAGGGCTTGCCGTGCGCGGGATCGTTGCGCCTGTGGCGTCCCGGCACTAAACCTGATGCATTCGGACCGCACCAAGCGGCTCCAATGAAAACGAGAAACGCGGGAAGAAACCGGAAGGGGCTCGCAATGGCAAAGAAGTACAAGACGCTCGTTATGGGCGCGTCCTACGGATCGCTGCTCGGTACGAAGCTGGCGATGGCGGGGCACGATACCGTGCTCGTCTGCCTGCCGGCGGAAGTCGAGAAGATCAATGCCGAAGGCGCCCTGGTGAAGAT
>JAEYYJ010000084.1 GCA_023430845.1 Pseudomonadota bacterium | reverse complement strand
TCAGGCCGAGGCGCTGGCAGGCGAGACGAAAGCGCAGGCCGATCTGCTCGGCATAGGGACCGCTGCCGCGCTGGCGCAGCCCAAATTCGGCAACGTAGTCGCGCCCGCCGTGCATGGAGCGCAGGATCGAAAACACGCGCGCGGCCCTGTTGGGGTGATCCGTCTCCAGCCACTCACGGAAAAGCTCCTTCAACTCCAGCGGCAGGCGCAGCACCACGAAACCGGCTTCGCGCGCACCGGCCTTGTAGGCGGCGTCCAGAATGCTCTCGATCTCGCTGTCATTCAGCGCCGGAATGATCGGCGCGGTGAGGACCGCGACGGGCACGCCCGCTTCTGAGAGGCGCTGGATGGCCTCGAGGCGTTTGGGCGGTGTCGCGGCACGCGGCTCCATGCTCCGCGCGAGCTGGCGATCCAGAGTCGTTATCGAGATCGCTACTTTCACCAGCCGACGCTCGGCCATGCGCGTGAGAATGTCGATGTCGCGAACGATACCGGCAGACTTGGTGACGATACCGACCGGGTGCGAGGCGCGATCCAGCACTTCCAGAATGCGCCTTGATATCCCACGCTCGCGTTCGGCCGGCTGATAGGGATCGGTTACGGCACCGAGCGCGATGGTCTTCGGCACGTAGTTGCGCCGGCTCAGCTCCTGCTCCAGCAGCTCGGGCGCATTGACCTTGGCGTAGATCTTCGTCTCGAAGTCGAGGCCGGGTGAATGCCCGAGATAGGCATGGGTTGGGCGGGCGTAGCAGTAGATGCAGCCGTGCTCGCAACCGCGATAGGGGTTGATCGACTGGTCGAAGCTGAGATCGGGGCTGTCGTTCGTCGCGATGATGCTTTTCGCGCGCTCATCCATCACGTCCGTGCGGAAGGCTTCGAGGGTCGCCAGGCTCTCCCAGCCATCGTCGAAGGCGACACGCTTGCCCTCGTCGTAGCGGCTCGACCGGTTCGACCGCGCCCCGCGCCCGCGCCGCCGGTCGGCATCGGGCTTCAGTTCTGCCGCCGTTTCCGGCGCCAGCTCGGTCTCGATGGAGCGTTCGCGATCGTCCCGCACAGTTCGTCCTCATGGACTAGCAACCCATGTCGGAGAATAGCGATCGTAATGGAACATATCAAGAACATTCTATCGCCCTCAGGACACGCTCGATGAATGCCCTCTTCGCAGTACGATACGCCTCCATCGGATGCCCGTCGAAAGCGCATTTCAGCGCGTTGTATCGCGCCAGGAGGTCGGGATCGCCCGTAAGGGCCTCCACGAACGTATGAAAGAAGTCGTTTGGGGCGCCGATGGCAGTCAACTAGATGCCGAGATGCGGGGCCGTGCTGGCGCTCTCGAAGCTGGAAAAGGTATCCGAAAGCATTGAGCCCGTGTTGCGGGCGAAGTGCGCTGCGAGTGCCGCGTCGGCGGCCGGAAAATCAGTCGCCTCAACGCGCACGACGATGTCGAGATCGCCCTTCGTAAGGCATCCGTGAACGGCTGTTGCGCCGATATGGCGGATGTCGGCAGAGGCCGGCAGCAGAGGACGAATCCTTGCGACCGTCCACTCGAAGAGTTCGTCCGCTGCCGCACGAGCGGCCATCGCGTCCGGATGAAGCGAAAAATCTGGTTCAACGGACATGCCGCGAGCTGTACCAATGGCCTCGGTGCCCCGCAAGACAGGGCGCGTATTACGGAACTGCTGTCGATGATTTCTGTCGTCATTCCAACGCTGAATGCGGAAGACGGGCTTGCCGCCTGTCTGACGGCGCTCGTGCCGGCCGCAGTCGATGGGATGGTGCGCGAGGTGATCGTCGTCGACGGAGGCTCCAGCGACCGCACGCTCAAGATTATCGAGCAGTCGGGCGCGGAACTCGTCCGCTCCAGCCCGGGTCGAGGCGAGCAGCTCGCGCTCGGTGCCGCACAGGCGCGCGGTCCGTGGCTTCTCTTTCTGCACGCCGACACGGTCCTCGAGCCTGGATGGGAGCGCGAGGTGTCCGCCCTCGTCGAGCGCATCGACAGCGGTCGCCGCCAGCCGACAGCAGCAGCGTTTCGCTTTGCCCTCGACGATGATGGTTTCCGCGCGCGCATGATCGAAGCGGGCGTCGCTCTTCGTTGCGCGCTCTTCCGTCTCCCCTATGGCGACCAGGGCCTGCTCATTCCGCGGCAGCTCTATCAGCAGGTCGGCGGCTACGGCCGCTTGCCGCTCATGGAGGATGTCGATCTCGTGCGCCGCATCGGCCGGCGCCGGATGACGTTGATGCGTGCGCGAGCCGTGACGAGTGCGGTGCGATTTCAGCGCGATGGTTATGTGCGGCGCAGCGTGCGCAATCTCACGTGCCTCGCACTTTATGTCCTCCGTGTACCAACGCGATTCATCGCACGTCTCTACGGGTAACGAACGTGCGTTCAACACTCCGTGAGACCGTCACGCAGGTCATGCAATTGTATGCAGGCCCGCATAGCGTGCACGTGCTCGAATGCGGGCTACAAGTCTCAAGGGAGGACAAACTGGATGTATGACTTTACCCGTCGCAGCTTCGTCATTTCTGCAGCTGCAGCCGGCGCCGCGTTTGGCCTGAAAGGCCCAGTCGAGTTTTTCAGTTCGTCGGCGCATGCGCAGGGAAGCAATCCGATCGGCGCTCCGCAGGCGCTTGTCGATCAGGGATTTGCCAAGTTCAAGGTTGGTTCGATCGAGGTCATCCAGGTCTACGACGGCCACTGGGAAAAGGCGCACGACGAGAAGTTCATCCGCAACGCCACGCTCGACGAGACCAAGGCCGCGCTGAAGAAAGGCGGTCTCACGGATGCTTTCGTGCCGATCTCTTTCACCATCACCGTGGTGCGCGTCGGCGGCCGGACGATCATGTTCGACTCAAGCACGGGCGGTCAGCTCGCGCCGACAGCTGGGCGTTTGGTCGCGAAGAACCTGGCTGCTGCCGGCATACAGCCGAGCGACATCTCGACCATCGTCGTCACGCACTATCACCCGGATCACATCTGGGGCCTGATGGCGAAGGAGACAAACGCGCAGCTCTACCCGAACGCCGAGATCATTGTGCCTGAGGCCGAGCACAAGCACTGGTCGGCGCCGGAACTCGTCGAGAAGGTGCCGGAAGGCGCGCGCGGCAACGT
>JAEYYJ010000074.1 GCA_023430845.1 Pseudomonadota bacterium | reverse complement strand
CGCCTGATGTCGAACTCGGCGAAACTCGTCAACATCCTCGGCGGCTACGGCTACGAGCCCATTCTCGACAGCATGTCCGCGTGCGTCGAAAGCGCCATCGCCGGCCGCATTGTCGGAGCCTCCTCATGAGCACGCGCGTCTACAAAGGTCATCCCGGCCCCGGTATCAAGGTCACCGGCGAAGCGCTCGTTGCCTCGGACAATTTCTCCGCGCGCTATGACCTCGATCTCGTCAAGGGCATCGTCTCGCGTCCTGCGCACAAGCTCGCGGGACAGAGCTACGTCGGCAAGATTCTCATCCTCAACATCGCGAAGGGCGGCGTCGCTTCGGCGTGGATGCTACGCGATATGGTGCAGAGCGGGCGCACACCGAAGGCGCTCATCCTCAACTTTGCTAACCCAATCATGGCGCAGGGCGCCGCCTTCGCCGACCTGCCGCTCATCGACCGTTTTGACGAGGACATCACGCTTGCGATCAAGAGCGGTGAGATGGTCACGGTCGATCCAACGGCGGGGACGCTGACGGTCGGATAAGCAGCGCTGCCTGCGGAATACGACGTCGCCCATCTGCTGCGCTCATCCGAGCCGGCTGATGGGCAAGCCTTCCTCGAGCGCCGAGACGGCAAGCGCCAAACGCGCGCGCGTCGTCTCCTTCAATGATCCTCCAGTGCCACCGGCAGAGATCAGGAAGAAGCCGTCGTCCCGCTCGAAGTATCCGGCACCGACGCGGATGACGGACTTGACGATCATGTTACGCAGGAGATGTAGCCAGAAACGCTTCTCGTGCTCGACGGGAAGTGGTCGCACGCTTCGATAACCATCGATCGCTGCCTCCAGAAAGTCGGCACCTTGAAAGCAAGCCAGCAGCGAAAGATCATCCATCGCGTCGCCACTGATAGCATCGTCGAAATCGATGATGGCCACGATGCTATCCGGCGTACCAAGCACGTTCCACAAAGCGAGATCCTTGTGCACGAAACACCCTTCCGCGTGCCGCAGCAGATCATCGTGGCGCGCAACCTCTCGCTCAATCGCAGCCGTCTCGTCCGCAGAAAGGAAGCCGCGCTCGAGCAGAAACGTCAGATGCCGCGCGAACTGCGTGTGGAAATAATCGCGGTAAGTGGCGTGGTGTCCTGAGAGCAGTCCACCATCCACGCTGTGAAAGGTACCGAACCCCTCGAAGGTCAACGACTGCCAGCGCGCGACTGACTTGCCGAGGTCAAATGCTACGCGCGTCTCGTCGAGATCTCCGGCTTTGTACCAGTGATTGAGATCGCGCGCTTCGATGCGTTCCAACGCCTGCCAGGCGAATGGCACGAGCCCACGCGACGCATCGCATCCGTAAACCATCGGGACCGGCACGCCGGTTTCGCGCACCAATCCGACAACCTGCGATTCGATCGCCAGATGTCCGTCCTGTTCAGGCCCGTTCTCGACCCGGACGAACATCGCTCGGCCGTCCACGTCTGCTTCGAACGTGACGTGATTGCCCTGCCCCGCGCCCGGACGAACCACAACCTGCGCGGTGCCGAAGTAGGTCCGCAAGGCCTGGCCAAGCAGAGTAGCAAGATCGACATCGCCAGTGCCGCGAAGCGCCGTGCCATGGAAGGCGGCGGGCCGATCGCATTTCCAGTAATAGATATCCCGGCGGCTCATGGCATCCGACCTCTTGCGAAGGCGCGAGCTTAACCGGCCGCTCCCTCGCCTGTCAGCTAGCCGGAATTAACCCACAGAAAGGCGAACCGCCCATCAGCCTTGCGCTCGAGAGCGGGTGACCAGCCTCTCGTGTCTTGCTAGTCTCCCGCCAAATACAACAAGCATAGCGCCGGGGAGGCGCCGATGACGCGCGCGCGCATACACTTCCTCTTCCTGAATATCGGCCACTTCCTGGATCACCTGTTCACCCTCATCTTCGCGACGGTCGCGGCGCTCGCGCTCACACGCGAGTGGGGCATGAGCTACGCCGAGCTCATCCCGTATGCGACGCCGGGGTTCGTCGCATTCGGTCTCTTCTCGCTCCCCGCCGGCTGGCTGTCGGATCGCTGGAGCCGCTACGGCATGATGTCGGTGTTCTTCATCGGCATCGGCCTCGCATCGATCTTCACGGCTTTTGCGAGCACGCCCTTCCAGATCATGCTGCTCCTCTTTTTCGTCGGTGTGCTGGCCGCCATCTACCACCCTGTCGGCCTCGCCATGGTCGTCGAAAGCGCCAAGGCATCGGGCACCGGCCAAGCCATTGCGATCAACGGTGTCTGGGGCAATCTTGGTGTCGGCAGCGCCGCGCTCATCACCGGCTTTCTCATCGACAATGGCGGCTGGCGCGCGGCCTTCGTTCTGCCAGGCCTTGTCTCGATCGCGATCGGCATCGCCTACTTCATCTTCTCACGCCCCGAAATGGCCGCCGAACAAGCCGAGAAGGCCGCCAAGCGCGCAGCGGCTGCTTCCGCGCCGCCGAAGGCTGCAAGCCCGGAGCAGCACGCAGATCAGCGGCTTCGCCAGATTCTCCTGCGGCTATCGATCATCATCTTCTGCACCGCCGCGCTCTCGAGCATCGTTTTCCAATCGACGACCTTCGCGCTGCCCAAAGTCCTCGACGAGCGCATGGGCGGCATAGCGGGCTCGGCGACCGTCGTCGGCTGGCTGGCCTTCGTCGTGTTCGCGATCGCCTCGATGGCCCAGCTCGTGGTGGGCCGGCTGCTCGACACGCTCGGGCCGCGGATCGTCTTCATGATCGTCGCCGCCATGCAGGTTCTGTTCTTCCTGCTCATGCCCGGATTGACCGACTGGACGGCACTTGCCGTCGCGCTCGGCTTCATGCTCGGGGCGTTCGGCCAAATTCCGATCAACGACTACATGATCGGCCGCATGGCGCGTTCGGAGTTCCGTGGCGCCGTCTATGGTGCACGTTACGTCGTGTCGTTCGTCGCGCTTGCCGCGGCACTACCCTTGATTGCCTGGGTTCACGGCAACTGGGGCTTCGATGCGCTGTTCCGTATTCTTGCCGCTACCGCCGCGATCATCTTCCTCTTCGTCTCGATGATCCCGCGGAAGCTGCCCGTGCCGGACGAGATGCCGGCGAAAGCTTGATTTTCTTGCCGCGGGCTGCTGGGACGAGGCGCTTCGCAACCTAACCGCAGTGCTATGCCCGCGGCGGCCATGCGGACAGCAGTTTTGAAGGACGGCCTACCGGCCGGCGCGCAGTCGCGCGCTCGTGATCTCGGCGCGGCCTACTGGCCGGCGCGCAGTCGCGCGCTCATGCAGTTGTGCCACCACGCTTACAGCTCGCTCCAAGTCCATGAAAAGCGGGGGCGCGGTGGTGTCCCCCGCTCGGGGAGTGGGGCCTGAGGCCCCACTCGCGCCGGAGGCGCGACGCAGCGTTACACCGCCTTCAAGAACGCCGCGATCGCATCCGCTGCCGCTTCGAGATTTCCGCGCCGGGTTGTACCTGAACCGCCGCGCGGCCCGAGATCGTGGTCGCCATCGTGCGCCCAGTGGATGCGAATGGCGGGCGGCAGCATGAGCGCCTCGACCTCCGCACGCGTGCCGAACGGGTCGCGCTCGCCCTGTATGATGAGTGTCGGGCAGGTGAGTGTTTCGAGGTGCGCAACACGCAAGCGCTCAGGCGTGTTCGGCGGATGAAAAGGGTAACCAAGACAGATGAGCCCCGCGACTTCCCCAGATTGGTGCAACCGATCCGCAACGTGGCTCGCGACGCGCCCGCCCATGGACTTTCCGCCGATGGCGAACTTGCCCGATGAACCCTCTACGGCCTGACGCGCGACGGCGATCATTTCACCGTCCAGAGTTTCCGCTTTAGGCGGAGGTCTGCGTTTTCCGCCGCTGCGACGCGCCGCCATGTAGGGAAATTCGAAGCGCGCGACGCGGATGCCGCGCGTGGCCAGCATCTCGCTGATGCGCTCCATGAAGGGGCTGTCCATGGGCGCGCCCGCGCCGTGCGCCAGCAGCAGCGTCGCGTCTGCGTCACTCGGCCCTGTCCAGAGCAGCTCTGCCATGACGCCATCATCCCAAAATCGCCGCAGGAATGGCGTTTGTGCCACGCACACACAGCGTCGGTCACCAATTTGCCGGCGCCTCATTGACCCATGCGCACCAGAGCGTCAAGATCGCGCGTGGCATCATTTTGGGCTGCGGGATGCGGGCGATCAGCAGAACCGGAGTTGTTGGCTGGATATTGACTATCCTGGCCGGTTTCATGCTGTGCGTCGCATCGGCGGATGCCTCGCCTGAGGGCAAGCGCCGCCTCGTGCTCGGCACGGCAACGACGTACGGCACGTTCGATCCTCACACGATCGATGACCCCGGGCAGAATCTTATCCGCCTGAACTTCTACGACAGCCTGCTGCGATGGACCGGCGCGCCGCCGCGCCTCCAGCTCTGGCTCGCAGCCCGTCACGAAATGTCTCCGGACGGACAAGTGCACACGTTTCACCTGCGGCCGGACGCAAAGTTCCACGATGGCTCGCCCGTCCGCGCGGCCGACGTGTCCTATTCCATGGAGCGACTGCTTGCCCTCAAGCAGGGTCCCTATCGGCTCTTCGCGGGCGTGATCGCGCCGGGCGGCACGCGTGCGCTGAACGAGACCACCGTCGTCTTCAATCTGACCCAGCCCATGCAGGGCTTCGCGACGCTTCTGCCGGAGCTCGCCGTGGTCAATCGCGCGCTCGTTGCCGCCAATGAAAAGAACAATGACTGGGGTCAGGAATGGCTGCAGCGCAATAGCGCCGGCTCTGGCTCCTATGTGCCCTTCAGGCGCGATCGCGA
>JAEYYJ010000065.1 GCA_023430845.1 Pseudomonadota bacterium | reverse complement strand
AGCTCGGCGTATTCGCGCACGGCTTCACGTACTCGGGTCATCCGGTGGCCTCGGCCGTGGCGGTCAAGACACTCGAAATCTACGAGCGCATCGACATCGTGGGCCACGTGCGCAAGGTCGCGCCGACGTTCATGAAGCGCCTGAAGGAGCTCGACGCGCATCCGCTCGTCGGCGAGACGCGGGGTGTCGGCCTCATCGGCGGCATCGAGCTCGTGAAGGACAAGAAGAGCAAAGCGTCGTTCGATCCGCGTCAGGGCGTCGGTGCGAAGGTGAACATCTTCGCTCAGGAAGAAGGGCTGATCTCGCGTTCGATCGCCGGTGACACGCTGGCGCTCTGCCCGCCGCTGGTCATCAATGTCGATCAGATCAACTCTATGTTCGATCGCATGGCGCGGGCTCTCGATCGCGGGCTCGACTGGGCGCGCAAGGAAGGCATCGTGAGCTGACAACAAAAAGTGGCCGGCGCTCTACGCGCCGGCCGTTCTCGGCGCCGGTTCCGCGTCGCTCAACCCTTCGGGTTCGTCAGCCCGCGCTCTGCCAGGACCTCTTCCGCGACTTTGAAGGCCTCGATGGTCGCCGGGATGCCGCAATAGGCGACGGTCTGGTAGAGCACCTCCTGGATTTCCTCGACCGTACAGCCGTTGTTGATCGCGGAATTCACGTGAAGGCGCAGCTCGGCAGGCTTGCCCATGGCCGTCAGCATGGCCATGCAGAGCATGCTGCGCACCTTCCGCGGCAGACCGGGCCGTGCCCAGATATCGCCGAAGGCGTAGGTCTCGGAAAACTCTCTCAACGGTCTGTTGAAGTCGGTGGTCGAAGCATCGCGCCGTTCGAGATAGGCCGCGCCGATCACTTCCCCCAGAATTTCCCGGCCACGGTTGCGCTGATCCTCGATGTCCATGGTGTTTCCCCATTCTGTTCGGTTGTTCAGAGGGGCTAACTGTCGGCCCGCGAGGCGATCCGGGCAAGCTCATGACAGCGGCGCATTAACCACGCTGCGCGCGGAAACGCCGTATATACAAATACCCGTGCCGACATTCACACGGCTGTGACCCGCTAATGACACAATCGATTGTAACCTCTGGACGAAACCGGGCGCGCGCTTGCTTCTCCCGGCATCGGGGTCTAGACAGACCCATCCGTGCACGACCGGATCAGTTGAGCTAGATGAGACCGCCCCCGATATTGCCCCCACTGCAGCGCAAGCCTAAGCGGCGGCGGCGCAGCCTGCTGCTGAGCCTCCTCGGGTTCTCGTTTGCGTCGGGCGTCTTCCTATTTCTGATCGGCGCGGCGGTCGGCGGCTACTTCCTCTGGCAGGCCTCGAACGACTTGCCGAGCTACGACAGCCTCGCCAAGTACGAGCCGCCGGTGATGACGCGCATCCATGCGCACAACGGTGCCCTCATTTCAGAGTATGCGCACGAGCGGCGGATCTTCGTGCCGATCAACACGGTCCCGAAACAGCTCATTGCCGCTTACCTCTCGGCTGAGGATAAGCGCTTCTTCGACCATGGCGGCCTCGATTTCTTCGGTATGGCGCGCGCCGGATCCCGCTACATCATGGACAAGATCCAGGGGCGCCGGCGCCGTGCTGAAGGTGCCTCGACGATCACGCAGCAGGTCGCCAAGAACTTCCTGCTGACGAGCGAGCGCACGGCCGATCGCAAGCTCAAGGAAGCCATCCTCGCGGTGAGGATCGAGAGCGCCTACTCGAAAGAGAAGATCCTCGAGCTCTATCTCAACCAGATCTATCTCGGCCTGAACACGTTCGGCGTCGCCGCGGCATCGCTGACGTACTTCAACAAGGAGCTGAAGGATCTCACGCTCGAGGAGATGGCGTACCTTGCGGCGCTGCCCAAGGGGCCGAACAACTACCATCCCTTCCGCAGGGAGAAGGAAGCTGTCGCTCGCCGCAATGCCATCCTGGGACTGATGGCCGAGAATGGCTACATCACCGAGCAGGAAGCCAAAGCAGCTTCGGCGAAGCCGCTCATCGTCAACATCCGTCCGTTCGGCGTGCAGACGCACGCGGCGGACTACTTTGCCGAAGAAGTCCGGCGCACGCTGATCGCGCAGTTCGGTGACGAGAAGCTCTATCAGGGCGGCCTCTCCGTTCGCACGACGTTGTCGCCGCGCTATCAGATGCTTGCCCGGCGCGCGCTCGTCGAGGGACTGGTTACCTTCGATCGCAAGCAAGGTTGGCGCGGGCCCGTCGAGAAAATCGCCGTCACCGGCGATTGGGGCGCGCCGCTCGGTGCCATTGACTTCCCGGGCGACATTCAGCCGTGGCGTCTTGGCGTCGTGCTCAAGATCGAGCGGGAGAAGGCAACGGTCGGATTGCGCCCGGCGCGCCAGCAGGACGGCAGCCTTGTTGCCGACCGCGAGGCTGTCGAGGTTCCGTACGAGGAGATCAGGTGGGCGAACCGCAAGCCGGGCAAGCAGCCGGGCGCGGGCGACGTGCTGAACGTCGGCGATGTGATCTACGTTTCGCCGAAAAACCATGACGAGCCGCAAGGCGTGTGGTCGCTTATGCAGATTCCCGAGATCGGTGGCGGCATCGTCGTCATGGATCCGCACACGGGCCGCGTGCTCGCGAGCGTCGGCGGCTTCTCGTTTGCGCTGAGCCAGTTCGATCGTGCCGCGCAGGCGCGTCGCCAGCCGGGATCGTCGTTCAAGCCGTTCGTCTATGCCACCGCGCTCGACAATGGCTACAAGCCGACGAGTGTCGTGCTCGATGCGCCGATCACGATCGAGCAGGGCGCCGGCCTCGACGTTTGGCGGCCCAAGAATTACAGCGGGCAATTCTACGGTCCGACGACGTTGCGTGTCGGCATCGAGCATTCGCGCAACCTCATGACGGTGCGTCTCGCGCAGGACATGGGCATGCCGCTCGTCGGTGAATACTCGCGCCGCTTCGGAATCTACGACGAACTGACGCCGGTGCTCTCCATGGCGCTCGGCGCCGGCGAGACTACGCTGCTCCGTATGACCGCCGCTTATGCCATGCTGGCAAATGGCGGACGGCAGGTGCGGCCGACTTATATCGACCGCATTCAGGACCGCTGGGGCCGCGCTGTGTGGCGTCATGACGATCGCGATTGCCAGGAGTGCCGGCAGACAACCTGGAACGGCCAGAACGAGCCCGAGATCAAGGACGATCGCCGTCAGATCATCGACCCCCATACGGCCTATCAGATCACGTCGATGATGGAGGGTGTCGTACAGCGTGGTACGGCGACGTCGCTTCGCGCGATCGGCAAGCCGCTCGCCGGCAAGACGGGCACCACCAACGACGCCAAAGATGCGTGGTTCATCGGCTTCTCGCCGGACCTCGTCGTCGGCGTGTTCGTCGGTTACGACATTCCGAAGCCCATGGGGAAGGAGGCGACAGGCGGCGCGATCGCGGTGCCGATCTTCGGCTCGTTCATGAAGATGGCGCTCGCCGACAAACCCGCCACGCCCTTCCGCATTCCGCCCGGCATCAAGCTTGTGCGCGTGAACCCGTCGACAGGGTTGCGCGTCCAGGGCGGTGATACGCGCAGCGTGCTCGAGGCGTTCAAGCCCGATGAAGAGCCGGACGATCCCTATTCGATCATCGGCTTCACGGATGAGACCGGCGGCTTCTCGCAGCCGCAGTCCGATCAGGACGGAAGGGAGTCCTCCGGCGGTGGCTGGGCGCCGCGCACGGAGCGCAGCGGTGGTGGACGCGGCGAGGATGCGCGCGCGCTCACGCGAGGCCGTGGCTTGTGGTGAGCGCCTCTATTCGGTGCGCAATGCGTCGATCGGGTTGAGGTGTGCGGCCCGACGTGCCGGAAAGAACCCGAACACGACGCCTGTCAGCGCCGCGGCGCCGAGCGCCATCATGATGGCGTTGGGGGCGATCACGATCGGCCACTGAGCGGAGAGCGCCACGCCTGCCGCCGTCGCTACGCCGATGCTTACGCCTATCAATCCGCCGAGCAGACAGAGCGCGACAGCCTCGACGAGAAACTGCATCAGGATATCGCGCCGCCGCCCGCCGACGGCCATGCGCAGTCCGATCTCGCGCGTGCGCTCCGTGACCGACACGAGCATGATGTTCATGATGCCGATGCCGCCGACGATGAGCGAGATGGCGCTGGTTGCGGCGAGCAGCCAGCCCATGGTCGTCAGCGCCGATGTGCGCGCGCGCATGAACTCCGAGAGATTGCGGACGTTGAAATCGTCCTCGGCGCCGGCCTTGATCTTGCGGCGCTGGCGAAGCAGCGTCTCGATCTGTTCCTGCGCTTCGCCGAGATCCGTGCCGGCGTCGAACTTCACGTGAATGTTGCCGACATTGTCGTTCACGAGACGGCTGCGTCCGACAATGCGCCCACGCGCCGCCGACATCGGCAGCATGATCACGTCGTCCTGGTCGCGGCCGAACGAGTTCTGCCCCTTGCTGTCGAGTACACCGACGACCTGGAAGGGCACGTTGAGCACGCGAATAATTGCGCCGATGGGATCGCCGCCGTTGAATAGCTTGTCGGCGACCGTCTTACCGACGAGCGCGACGCGCGCTGCCGTTTTCACTTCGTTGGGCATGAACTCACGGCCCTCGACGACCGGCCAGTCGCGCACTTCATTGAACTGGTCATGGACGCCCATGAATGATGTGGTCCAGTTGGCATTCCCGTAGATCACGGGGCCAGAGCCTTGCAGAAGGCCAGAGATCGCGATGACGCCGGGGATGCTGTCGCGAAGCGCCTGCATATCGCGCTCGGAGAGCGGAAGGTGCGTGCCCGCGCCACCAGAACGTCCGCCGACACGCGACGCGCCCGGGAATACAACGAGCATGTTCGAGCCGAGCGAGGCGATCTGGCGATCGACCTCGCTGCGTGCGCCTGTGCCAACGGCGACCATGACGATGACGGAGGCAACGCCGATGATGATGCCGAGCGTCGTGAGGATCGATCGCAGCGTATTGGCACGCAGCGCCGTCAGCGCAATGCCGAGGCTGTCGAAGACGTTCATTCCGCAGCCCTTCCCATGTAGCCGGCCTGGGCGACGTCCTCGACGACTTGCCCGTCGCGGAACAGTATGCGGCGCTTGGCGTACTCTGCGACATCGGGCTCGTGCGTCACGACGACAACGGTGATGCCTTCGGTATTGAGTGTGCAGAAGAGCGCCATGATCTCTTCGGATGTCTTACTGTCGAGGGCGCCGGTCGGCTCGTCGGCAAGGAGGAGTTTCGGATTGTTGACGAGCGCGCGCGCGACGGCGACGCGCTGCTGCTGACCACCGGAGAGCTGGCTCGGGACATGATCCATGCGATCCTTGAGACCGACCTGTTCGAGGCGGTGGCGTGCCATGGCCTCGGCGTCGGCAGGGCGTGGAAGGGCGTACAGCAGGGGCAGCATGACCTGGCGCAGTGCCGTCGTCCGCGGCAGCAGATTGAACTGCTGGAAGACGAAGCCAATGGTGCGGTTGCGGAGATTTGCGAGTGCGTCGGAGTCGAGGGTGGCGACGTCGCGTCCGTCGAGCACCATGGCGCCCGTCGTCGGCACGTCGAGGGCGCCGATGAGGTTCATCATGGTGGACTTCCCCGAGCCGGACGGTCCCATGATGGCGACGAACTCACCGAGATTGATGCTGAGCGAAACGCCATCGAGCGCGCGCACGGTCTGCTCGCCGACGGTATAGATTTTCGCAACGCCGCGCGCCTCGATCAGCGGCTTGCCATCGGCGCACGCCGTGCTCGTCACTTTGTCGGTTGGGGTCGTTCCGTCCATGACATCATGCCCAGGGCGTGACATGCCGCCGACTAGCGTTTCACGGTCTGGCGCTGGCGGGTAATAACGCGATCACCTTGCTTGAGACCGCCGACGAGCTCGGCGAACTGTTCGTCGCCGATGCCGAGTCGGATCTGGCGCTGTTCGGGCCTGCGATCGGGTCCCAAGACCCACACGGATGCCATGCGGCCCGACTGGCGCGCCGCGCGCCAGCGCTCCATTATCGGCTTCTGTTCGTCGGTCAAAGTCGGCTCGAGCACAGCTTCAATGCGCTCCATGAAGCGATTGCGCATGGCGTTGCCGTCGCCGCGGGCTTTGCCGCCGGGAGGTCCTTCGGCGGACCTCCGCTCGCCAGGGCCACCACCGTCGCCACCGCCTGTGCCTTCTCCCCGGGCCTCGCGGGACTTCTGGCGCTCGGCGCGTGCGGCCGCAGCCTTGCGCATGGCCTCTTTCACCGTATCGACCTGAGCATCGGAGAGCTTCAGAGCGCTCCTCATCTGCTCGACGAGGCGATCGCTGCGCTCGGCAGCCTGCGCGGCTCCTGCCTGAGGTGTCGGCGCCGCGACATCACGTGGGCGGAAGCGCAAGGCGTCATTCGAGACGCGAAGCACGTCGCGGCGGCGCGCGGTCTCGATCTGCACGTTGGCGGTCATGCCAGGGAACAGGCGGCGATCCTCGTTCCGTGCTTCGATGATCACCGTGTAGGTGACGACGTTCTGCAGTTCAGTGGCGGCGAGTCGAACCTGCGACACGGACCCGTGGAAGCGATCCTCGGGATAGGCGTCGACAGTGAACTCGACGGAATTTCCTTCGC
>JAEYYJ010000062.1 GCA_023430845.1 Pseudomonadota bacterium | reverse complement strand
ACCGCACCATCGAGCTCATAAGGAACAAGTTGCCGGACCGCGCTGATGCCATAGCCGGACTTGCTCTTAGGATCGACCATGGGGCCGTCGATCTCCCGCCATTTGACGATCAGCCGATTTCTCGTGCAGCCCTTGAGCGGTAAGCTCCAATTGATCGACACCCGCCCCGCCGGAACGGACAGAGCACCGTACTTTGCGGCATTGGTGACCAGTTCGTGCAGCACCATGCTGATCGTTTGGGCGGCTTCCGCACTCAACATCACTTCGGGACCGGTTATTTCGGTATTCGAACCCGTCGCATACGGTGCCAGTTCGCGCTGCACCAGCTCCGCCAGCGGTATTCCCAGCCATCGACGGTGGCTGAGAAGCTCGTGTGTCGACCCCATGGATCGAATACGACCATCGAGCGCAGTTACGAAGTGCTCCATCGAGCTGGTTGAATGAAGCGTATGCGCGGCGACGGCCTGGACAGTCGCCAGCACGTTTTTGACGCGGTGATCGAGTTCCGCGAGCAGTTTGCCCTGCTCCTCCTCCACTCGTTTCCGCTCGGTGATGTCGATGCTGACACCGACCACTCGATGCGGACGCCCACTGTCATAGGTAATGGAGCAGCGCGTCTCGATCCAACGCAGCCCGCCGCCCGGAGCAATAATGCGATACTCTACGCTATATTCGCGCCGGCGCTTGCTGAGCGCCTCGTTGCGGAACTGCTCCACCCGCGGCGCATCGTCGGCGTGCATGCTCGCCATACATTCACTGCGCATTATCTCGCTGGTGCCCTCGGGGAAGCCGTGGATGGCTGCGTAGCCCTCGGAAATCTGCATGATCTCGGTGGCAACATCGTACGCGTAGCTGCCAACGCGCGCCGCCTTTCCTGCCAATGCCAACTGAATATTGCGCTCGGCCAACGCCGTGAGTTCCGCCTCCAGTCGCTTCTGAGACGCACGCAGTGCATCCTCGGCTCTCTTCCTCTCCAAACTGAATCCGAGTTGGCGGGCGATCGTGAGAGAAAGCGCTAGTTCCGCATCGCTGAAAATATGATGTTCGTCATAGTAGGTCATGAACTTGCCGATGAGCGTGTTGCTCGCGACAAGGGGGAAGAACGCAAGAGCGCCAATGCGTTCACCCCGGATGGCATCCTTGAGGCGAATGGGGAGGTCGGTGGCCTCGACATCCGGGATGCAGACAGGCTGGGGATCCTTGACGTCCCGCGTCCAGGGAGAATGCCCCTCCAGGGCTTGGCGGTAGTTCTCCGATAGACTCCGCCAAGCAGCAAAGCGCATGACGCCCGCATCATCGAACAGCAGGATGGACGCGCGGCGGCAACCGAGCGCGCGCGTTATGATATCGAGGGCTGCTTCATAGACGTCGTTGGGGCTTTCGGCACGGTACAGTTTTTCGGTGAACCGATATAACTCTTCGGCAACGCGCGTCGCCGTGCGGCCTTCGTCCACCGCTTGCATACCCAGTGCCCTCTTCCCGCGTGAGCCGACCTAGCGTCCCCATCAACACTTTATTCCCGAGGGCGAGGTGCACCGCAAGTGCGGTGGCGATGGGTATCATCCAGGTCGGATAACGGCGACGGAGCGCTTTCGGCCGCTGCAATAGGCGGTCCACTTCCATTCGTTCGTCGAGCGGCCTTTAAACCGCAGTAAATTCAATAGCCCAACGATCGGGCTGCCGATCCATGACAGTTGCGGTCCCAAACCGGAAAGTTCCGCGCCGGTACTTCAGTATTTTATTGTCCGCCGTCTGAGGGCCGACACTCGGTACGCCGCCGATAGCGTCAGTGGGTACGTCCAAATCTGCAGCTAGCGTGTCGGATCCGGCTCAGATGGCGGCGGCCGGCCCGGAGGCGGCAAATCAGGCACCGGAATCGGGGGTGGCGGCGGCGGATCGCTCGCCGGATGCGATGGATCGATAGATGGCGGCAGAGGTGGTGGCGGATTGGGCTTTGGGACGGGGTCCCGGGCGCCTTCCAGTGGCATCACATGCCACGATGAAAGCGCGATCGCGCGCCCTTCGCATTGCTCTACGCGGACCGACAGACCCTCGGCCTCGAACCATGCCTGAATGCGCTCAGGAACGGCTCGCGCAAGTCGCCCGGCGTCGAGCGCGACGGCTATGGGGCCGGGAAGATCGGGGCTATGCGCCACGAATACGCCGGTTGCCTCCCGCCGAACGGTGACACGAACTACATCAGGGAGGGATGCTTGCAACATGCGAGTACAAGCCACTCAAGATGCGATGGTTCCGCCGGTCATGACATCACCCACCTGCGACCATGGTATCGCCGCAAATCGAACCGGTTACCGAGAGCCGACTTAGTCGCGTCCTTCACCCCCTTGACTCTCTCCACAGGCGATCCAAAATGTAAAAGTGACGATCATCGCCACGGAGCTAGGAGCCCGTCGGCAGATGTGCCGGGTCTCCATAAGGATGCTCTCGCCGCGATCGTCACGTGTGCCAATAGCGTGTGGAGGGTGCATGGACCCACCGCAGAAGGACACAGGCCGGAGCCGAAGGGCAAAGGCACGGTTTGGCGGCGCCAACTGATCAAGCCAGGCCGGACTCTCATAAAACAATCTGTCTATCGCGAACGAGGCCATGTGCCTCGCAAATCAGCCCGGCTTGGCTGGGCATGAATCGGAAGTGATGAAGGGCCCCGTTTCACGCGCGACGTGACGGGGCTTTCGCTTTGCGGGGCCGCGCGGTGCTGGTGATCGACGAAGCTGCCGATCAACACTGCGGCGAGGGTACGAACTGCACGAGCCCCCATCCGAACACGGGGTCACGACCCGGCGCCCCGAGATCCTTGGCCTGCGCACGCAGATGCGCCGCCGCATCCGAATGTGAGCCTTTGCTGCCAAGCCCCATGGCCAATGCCGCCGTTACGAACGGTGCCGCGAAGGATGTGCCGTCCACTTGCCGATGTCCACCGCGCGGCGCAGCGACGATGAGGCCGACGCCGGGCGCAGCGAAGGAAATATGCGCGCCGCGACTCGACAGTCGAGAGGGCCGCAATCGCACGTCGACCGCCGATACAGCGAGCACATTGGGATAGCGCGCCGGATAACCCGTGGCCCCTCCATCCGGTCGCCCGGCGGCAGCGACGACGCTCAAGCCCTTGGACGTCACGCGCGCGACAGCCTCCGCCATCAATGGATTGGCGGGCCCGCTGAAGCTCAGATT
>JAEYYJ010000010.1 GCA_023430845.1 Pseudomonadota bacterium | reverse complement strand
GAGGCTGCTGCATGGAAGTGGGCGCGCATTCGAAGGGCTCCGGCTCGGTCATCTGTCGTGGTCGCCTGTCTAAGGGGCGAGCACGGCACCAGTATGATCGGGCAACTTGAGCAGGCGCGCTACGGTTTCACTCTGGAAACAGTCGGCCATGGATGCAGCGCAAACCGCATCCATGGCCTGAGGCATAGTTTACGGTCAGTTCGAGGATGCAACGCGCCGGCGGCTGCCACCGACGCACTTGTTCCACGTGTAGTTGCCGCCGTTGTCGATGTGGAGATGGCTCATGCCGCAGCTATAGATGCCAAGACCACCCTTGTGGTTCGTGCGCAGCCAAGCGATGACCGCGGCACGCTTGCCGGCAGGCGCATGGAAGTCGACTGCGCGGCATGAGGCATGAAGGCTGCGACGCCCCGTGCCGGCGATAACTGCGCCACGGCGGAAGGTCGAGATCACCCGGACCGGGCCAAACTTGGCGCGGATCTTGTTCAGTGTGCTTTTCACCGACCCAGGAAGGCACGAGGTTGAGGATTGCGCCGACGAGGGCTTGGCGCCCGTCAGCATGACGACACTCAGGATGAATGCACCGGCGATCAGCCGGAGCACGGTTGGTACGCGAGACATAGGATGAACTCCCCCGTTAGTCTGCACCCGTTTGTGCCCGGGCCTGTTCTTTTGGCCTCGGGACTTCTCTGCACCCGAAGCAAGCCGGGTGCCGGGAGGCTCTTTGCCGCTCAAAATCTGGCGACAGCAGGGAGTTACATGGTTAAGTGGGTGTCAAAACGCCGCATGTAATGGCAACGTTATGAAAACATTAAGGGGACATTGGAGAACACGCATAGATACACCCGCATGAGCGGGATGCAGGCGCAACCACCTGTATGGACATTTACCGGCCTGATGGAGAGATCGGGCAGCCCCGTTTTGGGACGGGCCCCGATGCCTGGACTCTCCAAATCGTAACGGCTCAGTCGCTGGCGAAGTTTCCGATCAGAGCGACTTCAGGATTTCCGCCCGGCGGGGAATCCACAGCTCGGCCAGCGCCGCAGCGGTGGCGCTCTTGGTTGGCTCTTTGGCCATCATCTCCGCCCAACCCTGACGCAGGCGGGCCTGACGCCGCATGATGCCCTCTTGCCAGCGCTGGTGGTCAGCCGACCAGACGTTCTTCTCTTTGAGAAACCGGATCGCGCCATCGTGGTAGGGAAGTGATGTGGGAAAGCCTGCGGACTGCGGCAGCTCCCAACGCGACAGAATGGGAAGGGCGCTCTGGTACAGCTCGAAATTGTCGGCGATTGCCCGGGTAACGGCATAGACCTCCAGCTCTGCGGCATCCGCGTAGACCGTCACCACCGGATCGCGATAGCCCATGAGCGCTTTCGGCGCCGCCTTGCTGATGCCTGGCCCCGTATCCTCGACGAACGGCAGTGCGAGCGGCAGTGAACGCTGCAGCCGGCCCCAGAAGTCCTTGTCAGTGGCGGGAAGCTCTATCCAGGTGATCGTATCGGCGAATGCATCGAGCGCTTGAGCGGAGGCCGCCGTCGTTACGGCAGCGGCGCAATCGACATCACCTGCCGCAAGCGCGTCTAGCGCATCGGAGGTGCGCTCGAACTCGACGATGGTGAGATCCTTGCTTGCGATGCCGGCCGCATCGAGAAGTGCGTCTGTTCTGAATGTCAGCGCCAGATTGCGGGGCGTACGTGCGAACCGCTTTCCCTTGATGTCCTGGAGCTTTGCGATCCCGCTCGCTTGGCGCGCGACGATCGACATCGAACTCATGCGCCCGAGCAGACAGCGCAGATCCTGCGGTCCCCAGGTCGGTGCGACATAGGAAAAGAGGCCTTCGGCCGCGAAGTAGGCCTCCATGCCGAGCAGGCCGTGCGTGACCTGCCGCTCCTTGAGCTGCTCCATGCGCCCGAACGCATTCTCGGAGGGCTGGAGGCGAATGCGCGTGCCGTGCGCCTTGCTGATCGCTTCGGCGATCGCCTGCGCCTCCCGATAGCGCGGGCCGTCGTCGTCACCGACGCTCCAGATCATGGTCGAGGGCAGATTTGGCAGCGGCTTCACCTGCGCACTTGCCGTCCCCGGCATCAAGCCAGCGCCAATCGCTGCGCTCATCCCGCCGAGATAGGCTCTGCGCGTAAGTGTCATGCCCCGTTTCCGTCCCGTCTCCGGCGATGCTTATTGCTGCGTTCCTTGAACCATTTCAGACAGCCATCTTCAAGCCGCAAGCGCCGCTTGCGCCACCCCGTCGCGGCTAAAAGCGTGTCCGATGGTCGGCGATCTCAGGAGAAGGCGATCGGGAGCCTTCGAGGACCGCGGACCGCGCCGTGCGACCAGGTCACGTCTCCCGCGAGGTGGAACTCGGGGCAGCGGCGCAGCAGTTCCTCGATGGCGACCGTCATTTCCATGCGTGCGAGGTTCGAGCCGACGCATCGGTGAATGCCGAGACCGAAGGCTGCGTGGCGGTTCTCCTGGCGGTCGATGATCACCTTGTCTGCATCGGGAAACGCTTCCGGGTCCCGGTTGGCCGCCGGGAAGGGCAGCAGCACCATCTGGCCTTCGGAAAATGTGCAGCCATTGACGGTCGTTTCCTTGGCGACGAGGCGCGCCATGGTGACAGGGGCGTAGGCGCGCAGGAATTCCTCGATTGCCGTCGGGATGAGTTCAGGCTCGCGCACGAGCCGCTCGCGGTCGGCCGGCGTGCGCGCGAGATGCCAGATGGCAGCGCCTATGCCGCTCCAGGTCGTGTCGATGCCGGCAACAAGCAGCAGACGCAGGCTGCCGAGCACGTGGTTCGGCTTGAAGGGTTCGCCGTCGGGATATCTGGCCCGCATGAGATAGCTGATCAGATCGTCGCCCGGCGCGCTCTGACGTACCGACATGTGGCCGGCGAAATACTCCGTGATCTCGTTGAGGCCGCGCTGGAGAATGGCATCGTCGGTGGTGCCGAGCTCCAGGATCTCGTGAATCCACTTGCGGAAACGATCGCCATCGCTCTCGGGTATGCCGAGCATGGCGGCGATGACGCGCACGGGAATATGCTGGGCATACTCGAGTGCCGCATCGAAGCCGCGCTTGTCGGCGAAGGCATCGATCAGGTCGTTGCAGATGACGCGCGCCTTGGGCGTGAGCTTCTCGATGGCCTGCGGCGTGAACGGGGGCAGCAGCACCATACGCGCCGCCCTATGCTTCGGCGGATCGGATGTGATCGGTGGCGCGCCGCCGCCCGTGACCGGCTGGCTGTCGCGAACCACCACCTGGCGCGAAGAGAAATGCTCGGGGTCGTAGGCAATCTCACGGATGTCGGCGTAGCGTGTCGGCAGATAGGCGCCGCCATAGCGCTCCGTGTGGGCGATCGGGCATTTGGAGCTGCGGATCTCGGCCCAGATCGGGAATGGGTCATCGACCCATTGAGGCGCGAGATGATCCCAATCCGTCAGCCAGTCGGTGACCGGCGGCCGCTCGCTCATCTGGATGCTCCCATTCATCCCGGCCGTTTCGGCCGATTGTTGGGAGCATCATGACAAATGGCGGTACTCAGTACCAGTATCAAAAGGCGGGAAGCATTGATCTCGGAAAGCAAAAAGGACGGGCACTTGGCCCGTCCCCGTTGTCCAGGGCTTCGCGTGGTCCCGCGTGGCCGAATGATCAATGCGACATCAGCACCGGTACGGTCGCATTCTGGAGCACGTGCCGTGAGGCGCCGCCAAGTACGAATTCCCGCAGGCGCGAGCGGCCGAAGCAGCCCATCACTAGGAGGTCGGCGCGGTGTGCTGCGACTTGCGACAGCAGCTCGACCCCGGCATCGCCGCGTGCGCCCGGCTTGACCTGCTGCACATTGACCTTGACGCCGTGGCGGGCGAGCGTTGCGCCGATCTCGGCGCCGGCGATGTCATTCGTCACTTCGGGCTTCGCCGCTTCCTCGACAGAGAGGACGGTCACTTCGCGTGCCTTAACGAGCAGCGGGAGAGCATCGAAGACGGCGCGCGATGACTCGCGGCTGTTGTTCCACGCGACGACCACGCGCTCGCCGAGTGAATTGATCTCGCCGGCTTTGGGAACGATGAGCACTGGGCGGCCGCTATCCATCGCCAACCAGTCCGGCACGTCGAACATGTCGGCGTAGTCCCAGTCGCTTTCCTTCTGAGCCGCGACGACGATGTCGGACGGGCGCGCGTGGTCGAGCACGGCCTCCACATAACCCGGGCGCTTTGCCTGATGGACACGGAACTCGCCGACGACGGGTTGACCGCTGGTCGCCTGGTCGAATGCTGTGCGGATGTTGTCACCGCTCTTGCGGTAGCCATCTATCGCGCTCGCGATGGCGCCACCCGAGATCATGGGAAAGAGCGGCGACTTTGCTGGCGCGGCGGGCACGACGAACAGCCCGGTGACATGGGAGTTCGAGGGGAGTGCAAGCTGCATCGCCGCGCTCATCAGGCGTGCCACGCGGCCCTCGTTGTTGAGGTGCACCAGGATGGATTTATAAGCCATGATCGTGATCCCTTCCTTTTACTGTTTTCGTCACTATGGGCTCCGGAATGGAGCGCGGCTCAGGCCGTGCGAGCTTCCAGTCTTGCGGTGTCGGGTCTCAGTGTCGGAAAGAGCGCCCGGCCCACATGCTTCTCGATCTCGAGGATCACGAACAGCGCAATGCCCGTGCCTATGATAGCTGTGCCTTCGAGAAAGCCGATGCCGGTAGTCTGGAACAGGTACTGCATCGCAGGTAGGTACGTGAAGGTCATCTGCAAGCCGACGATGACGGCGATGCCGGTCAGCACGGCTGGAGTTCCGAAGATCCCGCGCAAGGTGAACGAGGCCCCATATAGGTACCTGACCGAGAACAGGTAAAAAAGTTCCAGCACCACTACCGTGTTTACCACCATCGTTCGGGCTGTCTCGATGCCGAGGCCGCGCGCCATG
Source organism: Pseudomonadota bacterium (assembly GCA_023430845.1). Lineage (GTDB taxonomy): Bacteria > Pseudomonadota > Alphaproteobacteria > Rhizobiales > Hyphomicrobiaceae. The sequence continues at coordinate 1,240 of JAEYYJ010000010.1, read as the reverse complement.
GCCCAGGCAAAGATGCCGAGCGCGCCGAGGGCGAAGAGTACCGATACGAAGACAACGCGCCACAATAGAAATGGTGACAGGATCGGTGCATCGGACGCGCGCGGCGGCCGCTTCATGATGTCGGGCTCGGCAGGCTCGAAGGCGAGCACGAGCCCGAGGCCGACAGTGGTGACCATGTTGATCCAAAGGATCTGCGCCGGCGTCATGGGCAGCGTGATGCCGAAGATGATGGCGGCCAAGACGATGAGGAACTCGCCACCGTTGGTCGGCAGCGTCCAGCCGATGACCTTCGTTAGGTTGTCATAGACAGTGCGCCCTTCGCGGACGGCGGCGACAATCGAAGCGAAGTTATCGTCGGCGAGCACCATGTCGGCGGCTTCCTTTGCCGCCTCCGTGCCGCTTCGCCCCATGGCGACGCCGACATCCGCGCGCTTCAGCGCCGGCGCATCGTTGACGCCGTCCCCGGTCATCGCAATGACGTCGCGGTCCGCCTGCAGGGCCTCGACGAGGCGTAACTTGTGCTCGGGGCTGGTGCGCGCGAACACGCTCGTCTCGGCGGCCAGCGCCGGCAGATCGGCGGCTGCTATGTCGTCGAGATCGCGCCCGGTGACGACTTTCGCGTGCGCGTGTGTGGGGAGACCGAGCTGGTCAGCAATGGCACCGGCAGTCGCCGCGTGATCGCCCGTGATCATCTTCACTGCGATGCCAGCGCTGCGGCATTCGGCGACGGCCGCGATCGCCTCGGGGCGCGGTGGATCGATGAGCCCGACGAGACCGTCGAGGCGTAATCCCTGCTCCACGTCAGCGAAGCCAAGCGTGCGCTTGTCGTGGAACAAGTCGAGCGACGCGAGCGCGAGCACGCGCTGGCCGTTCTTCGCTAGAACGTCGATTGCCTCGAGCCAGTACGCCTTGTTCAACGGCGCTTCGCCATCGCGTGTCGCCTGAGTGCGGCACATGTCGAGCAGGCGCTCCGGCGCGCCCTTGATGCAGGCAAACACAGCACCGTCGTGACTGTGATGCAGCGTCGCCATGTAGCGATGGGCGGCATCGAACGGAATCTCATCGAGCCGCGGCAGCGACTTCGCGAGAGCATCGCGCTCATAGCCGGCCTTGAGGCCGAAGGCCATGAGCGCGCCTTCCATGGGATCACCGTCGACGGACCACTGGCCATCGCGCTCGCGCAGGGCGGCGTCGTTGCACAGGATGGCGGTGCGGGCGGCGCTCATGAGCGCGGCATCGG
>JAEYYJ010000423.1 GCA_023430845.1 Pseudomonadota bacterium | reverse complement strand
GCCGCGGCAATGCGGCGGGCTCTGCGCACGGAATGAGATGGCCGGGAAGGACGACGACGCGACATGGACTATCCTGAAATTGCTGCCGGCCCATGGCATTGCCGCAGGCCGCGGATGATCGGTGAGTGGTGGGGTATTCAAGCCGCGCACTTCGTCGGAATTGCAGCAAACGACATAAGTGGGCGCGCCGATGCGCTGAGCCGGCAAGTTCCGGCACCGGCTGGCTAGTTACCCCAAAGCGAAGAGAAGGGATTGAAAGGCTGCTGCTTCGGTGGCGCGCGTCGCTTGGGCGGTGGGGCAGGTGGCGGGGGCTCGCTCTGGGGCGGCTGGCTTGCGGTTGCGGGGTTGACTGCAGGCGCCTCGGCACCGCCGGGCGGTGAGGTTGGCGTCGTGAAGGGCTTCCACGGGGCTTCCTGGCCTGCGGGCGGGTTAAGGCTCTCACGCGTAGTGCGCTCGGCGTCGCGCTGGCGTTCGATCTCCTTGAGGCGCTCAGCCTCGATGGCCTTTTGACGCTCGGCTTCCTGGCGCGCGCGGTCCTCGTCGAGACGGCGCAGGCGCTCGAGCTCGTCGACCTCGCCTTCCATGCGCCGCACGCTCAGCTCGCGTTCGAGGCCATCGACGTGGACTTGCGGATCGATGGCGGCGAGCTTTGCCAGAGGGCCAGCCCAGATGACCGAGATGCCCGGCAGGGGACCGCGCGGCTTGGCGCCAGGACGTGGCGCGACGTTGGCATTGTCCAGCTTCCATTCGCTGTCGATGCGCTGGCTGTCGAGATCGATGATCGCGGTGCCGGTGATGCGTCCTGCTTTCGTCTCGGCGATGATCGGCGCCGTGCGCACATGGCCGTCGCTGACAGTGAGCGCGATACGTCGCCGGCCAAGGGAAATGCGCTCGGCGCCGAGGCGCTCGCGGATCATCTTTTCGAGATGGCCCGGCGCCAGCGAACCCTCCGGACCAAGCACGCTTTCGCTCGCGGCGACAATCGCGGTCGGCGAGAGCTGACCGAGAACGCCATCGGTCAGGCGCGCTTCGCCTGCCCCACTGAGCGACGCAATCAGCCCACGCGCCGTGAGCGCCGAGCCTGTCACGTCGAGCGAGAGCTGGAGACGGCCGGCAACGGGCGGCGCGCGCCCATCGGACAGCGTGCTCGCGATCTCCGCGCCATCGATGCGAAGATTGCCCTTGAGCGCGGCGCCGGCCGGCGCTTTGGCGAGCGAGAAGCGTCCGCTTGCCTTGCCGCCATGCGCTGCGGCTTCGACGAGGCGGATGTCGAGTGCACCCTGCTTGATCGTGCTTTCGAGGCGTGCCGCGCCGAGCGCGATACCGTTGGCGACGACGAATTCGGGCGTGTCGATCGCAATGGTGCCCTCTACACCGTCGAGGCGGTCGAGATCGAATGGCGCTTCCGGCCACCATGAGGCAACCGGCGCGCGCGCCTCCGGCGAAACGGCGGCCAATGGTCGCTCGTCGAGAATGGGGACGAGCGCGCGTGCAAGCTCGACGCGGCTTGCGCTGAGACGCGCATCGAGGCGCTTCAGCGGTTTCGAGAAATCGAGATCGACACTGCCGCGTAGCTTCGCTCCAGCGAGCGTTAAGCCATCGCTCTCGAGCTTCAGTCGCTTGTCGGAGAGCGCGACGCTCATCCGGCCTGAAAGCGGTACGCCGGCAAGCCCGTTACTGCGCCCGAGAGCCGTCGCCGCGACGATGCTCGCAAGATCCTCTGCGGTGAGTAGCACGAGTCCCGTGAACTCCGGCGTGGCGCCTGCAGGTGTTGCGATGCGACCGCGCAGTTGTGCGCGCGCACCGGCACTGTCGATGGCGGCCAGTGTCTCGAAGCCATCACCGAGCGTGCCGACGGCGGAGACCGTAAGGCGTGCGGGCATGGCCATGCGGCCGGCCGACGGTGCGCTCCATCCAGCCGGCGCGATCTGGCCGACGAGCGTGGTGATGGCGGGGGCGTCGCCCGTGAAATCGATCTCGAGGGGCTGTGCCGCCATCGCCGCAGCACGCTTCGGTGCGGTGAGCGTGGCCGATACGCGGCTCTCGCCGACCGATCCGTCGAGGCTCAGGCGTGTAGCTCCGGGCAACCCCTTCGGCGAAAGCTGTAGGCGGCCGGCGAGGCGCAAAGGCGCGAGGCGCGTGAGGCGTGGCTGATCGAGAAGCCCCGTCGTCGGCACATCGAGCCACGTCAGAAGGTCCGCGAGCGCTGCCCGGTCCGGACTGATGACAACACCGGCAAGGCTGCCGGCAGGATCGGCGTCGTCGGTGCTCGCGAGATGGCCTTCGAGATCGACTTGCCAGCCGGCGGCGCCGCGTGCCTTGAGGCGCGGAACTTGCCAGCTGCGCCCGTCCCAACTGAGCTCGGCATCCACATCGTGATACACGGCAGCCTGGGTTGCCAACCGGCCGAAGCGGAGCTTGACCTCCATCGACTGCAGGCCGCCGGGCACTTCGAACACGTTCTCGCGCGGGCTGCCCGACGGGAAGGCGAGTGATGTGATGATCGACTTCAGGATGGCACCCGGCCGCGGCTCGTTCGGCAGTAGGGCGCCCATGTCAAATGCGGGCCCGTCGAGTGCGAGCGAGAGCATGGGGCCACGTGCGGCGGCCTTGGCATCGGCGGCCGGTGCGCCGTGCGTCCAGCTTGCATCGCCGCCGAGACGGCCGCCGGGCATTTCGAGGCGGATGGCCTGGCCTGCAATGCGGCGCGGTCCGACCGAGAGCTGCACATCGAGCGCGAAGGGACCATCGCGCGCGATCTCGGGCGGCTGACGTCCACGCCCGGCCCAGGCAATGAAGCGGTTGAAAGAGGCACCCCGAAGCGTGACCGACCCGTCGAACTCACTATCCGCGGCGCCGGGCGTCAGCTTGCCGCTCAGAATGAGGCGCGCACTGCCGGGCAGGTTGCCGGAGAATTCGCGGATGTCGTAGCCGTCAGCAGCGCCCTTCTGCACATCGAGCTTGAGGCCGCTGATAACGTCGCCGTTGAGCGTCGCCTGATCGAGCAGCAAGAGCGCGCGCAAGCGATCGGTGCCGGGCAAGGCATCGCCGAGCCCTGAGACGATCCGCGCGAGCGTCGCCGTCGAGGCGGTGCTGGCATCCGTGCCGATGATGCGGTCGACGTCGATCCAGCGTGCGTTGATGAGGATCTCAGCCGTCGTCTCCTGGCGCCATGTGAACTTGGCGGCGCCCTGGGCGAGCTGCGGCTGGTTGTCCGTGTCGAGTGTGAGTGTGAGATCGGCAAGCTCGGCACCGGCCGTATCGGCTTTGAGCGACGATTTGATCTCGACCATGGCAGGTGTCGCCGCACGACCGCGCGCGACAACGGGATCGCTGCGAACGAACGGTGAGCGTGCCGTAAGGCTGCCCTCGACGCGCGCACGTCCGAGCAGATCATGCGCCGTCGCGTCGATAGCCCAGCTCTGATTGCGCGCGGGGACGCGCACTGTGCCCTTGAAGCGTATGCTGCCGTCGGGATCCTGGCGGGCCGTCGAAAGGCGGAGCTCGCGAAGTTCCTTGTCGGCCTGAGGCGCGGTGTCGCTGCGGCCCTGCAGTGCCGGCGGCGCTGCCGGCGCATAGTTCAGGCTGATGCGATAAGGGCCCTCCAGCGCCGAGGCCGAGATGGTGCCGGCAATCTGCTGGAACTGCGATTTGACGTTGCCTTTGGGCTCGCGGATGACGAGTGAGCCGTCACTGATCTTGATGTCATTGAATGTGATGCGGCCCGGTAGCGCCGCATTGCCATCGCGGCCCGTAAGGCTCGCCCAGTTTCCGCTACCGTTCTCGTCGA
>JAEYYJ010000407.1 GCA_023430845.1 Pseudomonadota bacterium | reverse complement strand
CTCTTCCAGCCGAGCTTCTCGCGCGTAGCGGCAATCTCCTCCGCACCAAGCGGCGAGCCGTGTGCCGAAGCCGTACCGGCCTTCTTCGGCGCGCCATAGCCGATAACCGTCTTGCACGCGATCAGCCACGGCTTGCCGTCATCGCCACGTGCGGTAGCGAGCGCCTTGCGCACCGCGTCCATGTCGTGACCGTCGATGGCGAGCGTATTCCAGCCGGCAGCTTTGAAGCGACCGATCTGATCCTCGCTCGTCGAGAGCGAGGTCGGCCCGTCGATCGAGATGCTGTTGTCATCGAAGAGCACGATCAGCCGTCCGAGCCCGAGGTGGCCTGCGAGGGTGATCGCCTCCTGTGAAATGCCTTCCATCAAGCAGCCGTCGCCCGCGATCACGTACGTGCGGTTGTCGAACAACTCGCCATGGCGCGCATTCCAGATGCGCTCGGCGATGGCCATGCCGACGGCATTCGCGAGCCCCTGACCGAGCGGTCCCGTCGTCGTTTCAATCCCCTCGGCGTGGCCGTGCTCGGGATGTCCGGCGGTCTTGGCGCCGAGCTGACGGAAATTCTTGAGCTCCTCGATGCTCATGCCCGGATAGCCGGTGAGGTGGAGGAGGGAATAGAGCAGCATCGAGCCGTGACCGGCCGAGAGCACGAAGCGGTCGCGCGCGGGCCAGCGCGGCGCGGCGGCGTCGTACTTCAGCTCCTCCGCGAACAGCACGGTCGCCACATCAGCCATGCCCATGGGCATACCCGGATGGCCCGATTTCGCCGCCTCGACGGCATCCATTGCCAGCGCCCGGATGGCATTCGCCATCTCGCGCGTCGCGAGCGCGGCGCCCTTCGCCTTGTCAGTCATGCGCGCAGTCCCTGCTGGTCGTGTGCCCCAAACTCACTGAGGACCGGAAAGATGGGGCACCATTAACGGGGCGCCGCGCAGGCGTCCACCGTCCTCGGCCGCCTTATCCCGTTCATGCAGTCGCAGCGCCCACCAATTTCCGCAGACCTGCAAGTGAACGCCGTGTCGCGCCGACCGGGTCGTCGGGGACATGCGTCTCCACCGAAAGCGTCAGTGCTCGCCCCGCAGCGGCTCCAAAGCAGGCCACGATGAGGACGCCAAAGGGTATATCCCCCTCGCCCACGGCGACGTGGCGACGCCCGGCGCCAATCGAGAAGTCCTTGAAATGCATATGATCGACAAATGGCATCAGGGCAGCCATCCGGGAGGCCTCGGGCGCGGCGCCCTTGGCGTAGATATTGCCGATATCGAGGAGTGCCTTGAGGCGGGGGTGGCGGCGCGTCTGCATGAGCGCCATCAGGTCCACCTCATCCTGAATATTGCAGACGGGCTCGTTCTCGACGTGGAAGACGAGATCCTCGCGCTCTGCCAGTGCCAGCAGCTCATCCAGCGCCGCGTCGAGATCGGCGAGCGTAAACCCGTCATAGGTCAGGTAGCTGAAAATGCGCACATTGCGCGTGCCGAGTCGGTGTGCGGCGTCCGCCGTCAACCGTGCGATGTCGCCGAGCGAGCGTGAGCCGATCTCGAAGCCGAACTGATCGCCCAATCGGCCGGCAACGCGCCCAGGTGTCGCCCATTTGAGCAGAGGCGAGGCCAGCCCGACGACTTTCATCCCGGCGTCCGAGATACGCCGCGCCGCGTCCTGCTGCTCAGCCGCCGAGAGAGCGAGAAAGTTGCGACCGTCGATCGACCGTACTTCCAGCGCCGACACGCCATTTTCCTGCGCGAAAGCGATCGTGTCGGCCAAGGGGGCCTTCAGCTCGTCGTTGACGAAGGCAAATGTGTGCTGTGCGGTCATGTGCGCCCCCGTCCCATGATGGCGCCCGGAGGGTCTCAGCCCTCGTGAAGCGCGATGAAAAGCTCGAGCTCGCTCCGCGTTGGCAGACCCGCACGGCTGCCGAGGCGCGTGCACTTCAGCGCCGCCACGGCAGCAGCCCGCCGAACATTGACCTCTATGGCCATACCTTCGGCAACACCGAGTGCAAAGGCACCGTGAAAGGCGTCGCCAGCCCCCGTCGTATCGACGACGTCGACGCGAAAGCCCGGCTGATGCCCCGTCTTTCCGTCGCGTTCGGCCCAGAGATAGCCGCGCGCTCCAAGCGTGACGCCCGCGTGCTTCGGGCCGTGTCGCAGCACCTGCTGGAGGGCATCGGCATCGCTCATGCCCCGCGCAAATTCATGCAGCGAGGGGGCCGAGAATACCGCGTAGTCGACCAGCCCCAGCAGCTCCGGCAGCGCCTCGCGGCCACCCAAATCGGCATCGAGCACAGTCGGCACACCCTCTCGCCGGGCGCGGGTCAAGACCACCCGCACAGCCTCGAGCCAGCGGAGGTCGCAGAGCACCGCATTGGCCTCGGCCACACGCTCGATCGGCAGCCAGCTCGTGCCGGCAGGGATCGAGGTATCGCGCTGCGTGATGATCATGCGCTCGCCCTGGCTGTCGACGATGACAGCCGAGGTCGACGAGCGCGCCTCCTCGAAGGCATGGACGTAGCGGATGTCCACCTTGTCGGCCTTGAGCCCATTCCGAATGGCGACGCCGGCCTGATCATCACCGACACGCGACCAGAGCTCGGCCCGTGCGCCGAGGCGCGCAGCGGCAACCGACGCGTTGGCGGCCATTCCACCGCCGACCTCGATGTGCTCGAGCGCCCGGATTTTGGTGGGCTCCGGCGGAAAGCCCTCGATCCGGTAGATCCGGTCGAGCGCTGCATGTCCGACGCAGATGAGGGAAACCGGGACTGCCATGGCGTTCCGCAGGATCAGGGCACGAGAGGCCGAGGGGACGATATTGGAATCGAATTTCGCGCCGCAGGCGGAAAGTCCGAACCAATTCCGGCATTTCGACGATCACAGGCGAGGCTCAGGGTGGTGACAAATGCGCGCGCCACCAAGGCGCCGCAGGACACAGGTCCCACGTCCGAACCGCCGCACAAACAATCAAGACAAGCATAACGTGCGCGGCGGGCCATGGCCAGCACACACACATTAGAGCAATGAAAGGGAAGATGAGGGTGTTTTACACAGTACCGCGCTCCCATGTCCCAGGACAGGAGAGGCCGATTCGTGCTTCTACACCGTGAGGGAAAGCCTCGGGGGGATGAAATGGTTCCGGGGCATAAACACAAAATTTCAGCCGCGCCCGGAGGCGTCCGTCACTGTGACCACGACAGACCGATTTGCACAGCAGCCACCAGCGGCACGCCCGGATACCCCGAACGACGTCGCCGCCCTCAAAGCCGAAGCGCGAAAGCTCGCCGCGCACTGCGCCAAATACAGGGGCGCCGACACGCGCCGCGCCATCATTCAGATCATCACGACCACCATCCCGTTCCTGGCCCTGCTGACCGCCATGTGGATGACCGTGGATCACGCCTACTGGCTGACGATCCTGCTCGCCATCCCGGCTTCAGGCCTCCTGGTGCGCTTCTTCATCATCCAGCACGACTGCGGACATGGCTCGTTCCTACCGTCCGCGCGCGCCAATGACACGCTCGGGCGGCTCATCAGCGTCATGACCATGACCCCGTACGGCCTCTGGCGGCGCGTGCACGCGAAGCATCACGCGACATCGGGCAATCTCGACCGGCGCGGCTATGGCGATATCGAAACTCTCACGCTCACCGAGTATCGCGCCTGCTCGCCTTGGGCCCGGCTGCGCTATCGCATCTATCGCCATCCGCTGTTCCTGTTCCCGATCGGCGTGCCCTTCTTCTTCGTCGTGTTGCAGCGCCTCCCGTGGGGACATCCGCTCGAGCCCCGCGAGGGCTGGCGAAGTGTCCTGGGCCTCAACATCGCGATGATCATCTTCTATGGCCTCATCGGCGCTGCCATCGGCTACGCGACGCTGGCATGGATCATCGCGCCGATGATCCTCATGGCGTCAGCGCTCGGCGGCTGGCTGTTCTTCATCCAGCATCAGTTCGAGGATGGCCACTGGGACGACAGCGACGAATGGGACTTCCAGGTCGCCGCGATCCGCGGCTCGTCCTATTACGTGCTGCCGAAGCCGCTCGAGTGGTTCACCGGCAATATCGGCCTCCATCACATCCACCACTTGAATAGCGTCATCCCGAATTATCGCCTGCACGACTGCCTCGCGGCCTCCCCGGAATTCCAGGCCATGAATCGCGTGACGCTCTGGGAGAGCATTAAATGCGCGCGGCTCGCCGTATGGGATGAAGCACAGCGCCGGTTGCTCACCTTCCGCGAGGCACACGCGGCATTGGCAGAGGAAGTCTCCAGCAACCGCAGTTCGGCGAGCGCCTGACGACGCGCCATCGCCAACCATTTGCAACTACTTGCAAAAGCGAATTCTCAAGTTGCTTTTCGACGTCTCAGCGTGTTGAAGGGGCTGAGCACGAGACCATTGCGGTCGAAGCAACTGCGGACCGACTAGACGTATGCCGACGATCGAAGCCCGCACCCACAGGATGGCTGC
>JAEYYJ010000402.1 GCA_023430845.1 Pseudomonadota bacterium | reverse complement strand
AAAGTTCGCCACCACCACTACTTGCGGTCGGCGACGTGTTTGCGTCAAGGGCCGAAAGCCGGCCCGAAGCGGTTGGAGCGCGGGAAGCCCTTGGGCGCTGTACGACCGGCTTGGGCCCGCTGACCGATCCATTCCATCATGTCACCGCTGGCCAGGGTGTACGTGCGCCCGGCAGCGTCAAGCCATGCCAGTCCGGCCTTCTTCACGAACGGCCGCACGTCCGAGAGCCCGCCATCCTTGAAGCGCTGCAGAATGATACCCTTACCGCGCGTCATCTCGTTGACTTCATCGAGGGTGAAGACCAGCATCCGCCGGTTCTCACCCATCGTGGCGCACATATCGGCGCCGGGGGGAACGGGCACGCAAACCCGCGCCTCGGCGTCGGCATCGACATTCAGCACCTGCTTGCCCTTGCGCGTCGAAGCCAGCACCTCGTCCTCGGGCACGATAAAACCGTGCCCGGACGTCGAGCCTACGATCAGCTTGCGACCCGGTTCATGGACGAACAGCTCGACGATTTCGTGGCTCTCCTCGAGATCGACCATGAGACGCACCGGCTCGCCATGCCCGCGGCCTCCCGGGAGTTGATTGCCTTCCAGAGTGAAGAACTTCCCGTTCGTCGTGAAGACGATGAGCTTGTCGGTCGTCGAAGCACGCACGGCCCGCTTGAGACTGTCGCCATGCTTGAAATCGAGCTTCGAGAGATCCTCGGGATGGCCTTTGAGCGCGCGGATCCAACCCTTCTCGGAGAGAATGACCGTGATCGGCTCCTTCTCGATCAGCGCCTGCTCGATATCGACCTCGATGGCGGGAGCATCCGCGAGCTCCGTGCGCCGCCTGCCGAGCTCGGTCTTCTTGGAATAGGTCTCGCGTGTGGCCTTGATCTCGGCTGCAATACGCTCCCACTGCAGGTCTTCAGACTTCAACAGCGCCTGTAGGTCGCGCATCTCGCCGCTGAGCTTGTCGTGCTCGGCGCGGATCTCCATCTCCTCCAGTTTCGACAACGATCGCAGGCGGAGGTTCAGGATAGCTTCGGCCTGCACGTCCGAGAGCTTGAACTTCGCGATCAGCTTGGCCTTGGGCTCGTCCTCGAAGCGGACGATGCGGATGACCTCATCGATATTGAGGTAGGCGATCAGGTAGCCGTCGAGGACTTCGAGACGGTGCTTGATCTTGGCGAGGCGATGCTCCGAGCGCCGCACCAGCACTTCCTGGCGGTGCTCCAGCCAATGCTTGAGTACATCGCGCAGTGACAGCACGGCCGGGATCTGCCCTGCCGTCAGCACATTCATGTTGAGGCCGAAGCGCGTCTCCAGCTCGGTGACACGGAACAGGCTCTCCATGAGGACGAGCGGATCGACCGTGCGGCTCTTCGGTTCCAGGATCAGACGGACGATATCGGAACTCTCGTCGCGAATGTCGCCGAGCAGCGGCAGCTTCTTGGCCTGCAACAGCTCGGCGATCTTCTCGACGAGACGCGCCTTCTGCACCTGGTAGGGGATTTCGGTGACGACGATCTGATAACCGCCGCGACCGGTATCTTCCTTCTCCCAGCGCGCGCGCAGGCGGAAGCCACCGCGCCCCGTGCGGTAGGTCTCGATGATGCTGTCGCGCGGCTCGACGAGGATGCCGCCGGTCGGGAAATCCGGTCCCGGAATGAAGTCGACGAGCTTCTCGACCGTTGCATTCGGATGCTTGATGAGGTGCAGCAACGCCGCGCACAGCTCATCGACATTGTGCGGCGGGATGTTCGTCGCCATGCCGACGGCAATGCCGGACGAGCCATTGGCCAGCAGGTTCGGGAAGTTCGCGGGGAGGACGACGGGCTCCTTGTTGGTACCGTCGTACGTGTCCCGGAAGTCGATCGTGTCTTCGTCGATACCGTCGAGCAGCGCCTCCGCGACCCGCGTCAGGCGGCTCTCGGTGTAGCGCATGGCCGCCGGGTTATCGCCGTCAATGTTCCCGAAATTCCCCTGGCCATCGACCAGCGGGTAGCGCACGGCGAAATCCTGCGCGAGGCGCACGAGCGCGTCATAGATCGCCTGATCGCCGTGAGGATGGAAGTTACCCATCACCTCGCCGACGATCTTCGCGCACTTCTTGAACCCGCCCGTCGGATCGAGCTTCAGCTCGCGCATCGCATAGAGAATGCGACGGTGGACCGGTTTCAGGCCGTCGCGCACGTCCGGCAGCGCGCGATGCATAATCGTCGATAGCGCGTAGGCGAGATAACGCTCTTCGAGAGCCTCGCGCAGGTTGACGGGTTCAATGGGGCCCGGGCCGGGCAGAATCGGTCTGTCGCTCATGGCCTGGGGACTTAGCGCCCCGCCCGGCTTCCCTCAAGTGCTTGCATAGCCACACCGACAGCAAGCACACAGCTACCGCAGCGTCTCACGCTTGCAACGCCCGGTGGAAATTTGGCTCGCTGATGCCGCAGCACCCTCTCCTGCCCCATGCGTGCGCTAGAATCACCGGCAAATCACTCACACCGCGAGACCCCCTTGTCGCCGCCGAGAACCAATACCCCCGTCCTCCCGCTGAGCCAGACCGTCTCGGCGAAGCGTCCGGGCGATGCGGCGGCCCTGGCGGCGGCCTTCGCTCAGTATGAGGCCCAAGACGCCACATTCAGCTACACCGCCGGCAGCGAGGCGGGCACTTTTCGCATTGAGGCGGCTACGCCGAAGGAGCTTTCGGCGCGTCTCACTCAGGTAACCTCGGTTGCGGGCTGCCCCGTGAATACTGGCGAGATGGAAGTCCGGTCCTGCTGGACACCGGTTCGCGTCGCCGAAGCCGAGCACCGCCTGGGAACTGCAGACGGCAGCGCAGGAGAATTCGCCGTCGTGCGTCTGAGGATCGTTCCTCGGCGCCCGGGTGAGGGCAATCTCTTCGAAAGCGAATTCGCGGGCCCCCCCGAGATCGATGCTTTCAATGCTGCTGTCGCGCGGGGCGTGGCGCGCGCCTCCACCGAGGGCGTCGATGGGCAAGGGCCTATCATCGACACCCGGGTCGTCTTCATCGACGGCGCATTTCATTCCAAGCGCTCGCCGCCAGAGAGTTTTGAGCGCGCCGCGATCGCCGCACTACACAATGCCTGCCGGACCGCCAGCATGAAGCGCCTCGAACCGCTCATGGAGGTCGAAATCCTGGCTGAGCGGGATCTCGTGCTGCCGATCGTCAACGATCTCGCGAAGCGCAGCGGCAAAGAGCTGCGCAGGCGCCTCGCCCCCAAGGGCGTCGTGATCGTCGTCGAGCTGCCGCTGAGGGCGCTCCTCACGTACGAGGCGGATCTCGTGGCGCTGGCACAGGGCCGCGCAAGGGTCCTCGGCGAGCCGCGGCTTGTCCGCTGGTCTGACGCGCCCCGCCTCTAATTGAACGGCGGACAGCACCTTTTCCCGCTTAACTATACGAGCAGCTATGCGCCTGAGTGTGGTTAAGGTCCACTCATCATGAAGACATTGTTCATGAAATTCCTCTTCCACTTAAGCGCGCCCGGTTCTGGCAGACGACAGGGCAAAAGGAGTGGGGATCATGAAGCGCGGTGTCATCTCGGTGGCTGCGGCCATAGCCGCCGCCATTCTCGCGTTGCCGGCAGAAGCCAAGACCTTCCGGTTCGCCTTCCAGGGTGATCTCAACGCGCTCGATCCTTATGCTCTAAACGAGACTTTTACGCTCGGCACGCTCGGCAATGCGATGGAGGGCCTCGTCACGCGCGACAAGGATCTCAAGATCGTCCCCGCGCTCGCCGAACGCTGGGAGATCGTCGAGCCGACGCGCTGGCGCTTCCACCTGCGCAAAGGCGTGAAGTTCCACAATGGGGAGGATTTCACTGCCGACGACGTGCTGTTCTCGCTCGATCGCGCACTCTCTCCCGAGTCGAACATCCGCACGCGCTTTGCCGCCAAGCTGAAGGCCGAAAAGGTCGACAGTCATACGGTCGATTTCGTCCTGGCCGTGCCGAACCCGATCCTGCACGCCGAGTGGGACTCGTGGTTCATGATGTCGAAGTCCTGGGCTGAGGCGAATGGCGCGACCAAGGTCCAGACCAAAAGCAATCAGTTGAGCCCGTTCGCCCTCAAGGCCAACGGCACCGGCCCCTTCATAGTCGTCAGCCACGAACCGGGCGTGCGCACGACCTTCAAGACCAATCCGAACTGGTGGGGCAAGCCGGAGCACAATCTGACGAACGTTGTCTTCCAGACCATCAAGTCGGACGCGACGCGTGTTGCAGCCCTTCTCTCGGGCGAGGTCGACATGATCGATCCCGTGCCCGTGCAGGACATCCCGCGCGTCAAGGCCAGCGCTGGCACGGACGTGCTGACCGGCCCGGAGCTGCGCACGATCTTCCTCAATATGGATCAGGTGCGCGACGAGTTGCTCTACTCCGACGTCAAGGGCAAGAACCCCTTCAAGGACGCCCGCGTGCGCAAGGCCTTCTATCAGGCCATCGATATCGATGCGATCCAGAAGCGGATCATGCGCGGCAATGCTACGCCGTCGGC
>JAEYYJ010000337.1 GCA_023430845.1 Pseudomonadota bacterium | reverse complement strand
TTCCTTTCCTGCACCGCTATGGCGAGCTCGTCGGTCCCATGGCGATCCTGGCGTCCGAGCTCATCGGCATCTTCATTCTCACGTCGTACGTCGGGCGGGATACGGGCCTCCATATGCAGTACTTCGCTGCGCCCGCGGCCTTCTTCGTCATCCTGGGCCTGGAGAGGCTCAAGCTCATTGTCGTCGCCATCGCCGTATCGATCGCGCTGTATCTGGCAGTGTGGGTACTCTTCATCGAGAGCGCGGACGGCTTGATTATCTCTCCGGGCGACACCGCTTCGCTGCATGTGACGGCGGTCGCCACGACCTTCTGCGTGATCTCGATCGTGCTCTACTATGCCTTCCGCCTTGTCGAGCAGGCCGAAGCAGAAACCGAGGCGCTCCTGCACAACATCCTGCCCGGAACGATTGTCGACGAGCTCAAGGCGAACCCTGATGCTACGATCGCCAATAGCTTCGAGGAGGCGTCCGTCCTCTTTGCCGACATCAAGGGCTTTGTCGCCTTGGCAAAAGAGCTGGGCCCTGCCCGGACCGTTGCGTTGCTCAATACGATCGTGCGTGCCTTCGACGAGCTGGCCAACCGATGGGGTGTTGAAAAGATAAAGACCATCGGCGATGCGTACATGGCCGCAGCCGGTCTGCCTGTGCCTGCTGCCGATCACGCGGATCGCATCGCCGGCATGGGGCTCGACATGCTCGACGTGGCAGAGCGCATTTCGAAGGAACACGACGTCAGCATCGTTCTCCGCATCGGGATCGCCAGCGGGCCAGTGCTGGCGGGTGTGATCGGCGCCAAGCGGCTGATCTACGACGTGTGGGGCGATACGGTGAATCTCGCTTCGCGGTTGGAGGGCCGCAGCCAGCCGCAAAGCATTCTGATTTCCGAGCGCACGCGGGCACGGCTCGGCGACGACTACCGCCTCGAGCCGCACGAAAGCATCGAAATCAAGGGATATGGCTCCGTGCAGCCATGGTTGCTCAAAGGGCGCCGGGGTCCGGATAGCGCCATCGCACTTTCCACCACCGAACTGCTTCCGGAACCAGAAAGCTCGGCAGTGACGAGCGCGATTGCACGTTCGACGATTTAGCAGTGGATAGGCGCATTCTGTTCCCGCCGGAACAGCTTTGCATCAGCCATTGCTGGCAGACTTGCGGCACACTCACTGATGAGGAGCCGCTATCATGCACACGCTCAGAAATCCCCGCCGTCTCGCAATGATCGCCGCGGTCCTGGCCGGCAGTCTTGTCGGCACGTGGGCCGCTGCAGCGCCCGCAGCGCCGATCGCGCATGAAGCGTCCAGTGCACGTCAATGCACGAGCGTGATCTGCACGAACCGCCTCTGGCTGCGTGCACCCGTCCTCCGCAGGCACATCGGATAATCGAAACTGGACAATTCACCTTGGCTTTTTGCGGCCGTCGGCACACGTGTCGGCGGCCGCGATTGCATATCGACCCGCACCAAAGCAATGCGCCCTCCGAACATGTTCGGAGGGCGCCCTAGTTTCCGTCGACCATCGATATCGCTTTCACGCGCGCCCTGCGATGCCGCCGAAAGCCATCCAGGGCGAGCCCGAGACGACGATGATCTCGGCCGGCTGGCGGCCGGAGATGATGAAATCGACCTCCTGGCCGACGAGGTCGGTCGCAGCGCTCATGACGTGCTTGCGCGCGAACCTGTATCGGCGGCCATCGTCGGTCATGATGACGCCAAACCCCAGATCGTCGCGATACTTCGTGATCTCACCCTGCATGGCACACTCCTTTGATCTCGCCTCCGGACATTTCCGGTTCCGGCTGGTTGCGTGATGGGAGCACCTTGCAGGTTGCGCGGGGCGCACGCTGTTCCCCGCATAACAGGAGCGAAATTTCGAGCGCGCCCCGAAAGCATCCACCCCTGTTCCCTGCGAAACAGACCACTCTTCCTGTGAGCCATAGGGTGGCGGCGTCGAACAAGCGCAGGGGGAGCCTCTGCGCAAAGCCCCGTCGGGGAATTGGAGGACTTGTCATGCAGCCACATCTGGGCACGAACCCATCACAGACGTCGCCGCTCGAAACCCGGACGCCAAGCCGCGCCCGACGCCTTGCCGTCATGCTGAGTCTCGTTGCTGCCGGAGCCGCCTGCGTCCTCGTTCCCATGTATGCGCCCAAGCAACTCGCTGCAGCGATGGTCCCTGCTGTAGCATCATCGGCGCAGGCCCTTCCCGATCGACCGCAATCGACGTGGATTGCCGCCGCGCCAGGACGTGTCGAGCCGCGCTCAGGTCAGATTCGTCTCGGCAGCATCGCGCCGGGTCGCATTCAAGAAGTGAGCGCAGCTCTCGGCGACCGCGTCACCAAAGGCGATGTGCTCATCCGGCTGGACGACAAAGAGGCACGTGCGCGTTTGGCGGCAGCCGAAGCCGAGGTCTCGGTTCGCCAGCGCGAGCGCGATGCGCAGGCCGAGACAGCGGGCCGCGAGGAAGTGCGCAAGGCAGAGGACGCGCTGTATGCCGCCGAGCGTGCCGCCACCGATGCGCGCTTCGCTCTTGACGGCGTGCTTGCGAGCGACCGGAAGGCTGCTGGCAATCCTCAGAACCTGCTGCGAGCGCGGAGCGAGCTCGCCAAGGCCGAGGACAAGCTCAGGCTGGAACGTACAGCATTAGCTACGGCTCACGCCAAGGCGAAGGTGCCGGCGCCCAATCGCCTCGAAGCAGCACTCATTGCGGCACGTGCGGAGCTCTCACTTGCCGAGGAGATGGTCGAGAAGATGCGCATACGCGCGCCCCTCACTGGCTCGATACTGCAGATGCACGCCAAGCCCGGCGAGCTTGCCATGCCGGCCGCCGAACAGGTGCTGATCGTCATGGGCGATCTCAGCCTCATGCGTGTCCGCGCCGAGGTCGACGAGCAGAATGTCGCCAAGATCAAAAGCGGCCAGCAGGTCTTCGTGCGCAGCACGGGCTTTCCCGGCCGCGAGTTCGCCGGCAC
>JAEYYJ010000328.1 GCA_023430845.1 Pseudomonadota bacterium | reverse complement strand
CGGCTGCGGCATCTGAGCGGCGCATTTTTCTTGACCAGTAGAGTCAAGTATATGAAGGATGCGGTGTAATGCCAGCTGGAGAGTATGCGGTGATGACTTCGAAGGGCCCCGATCGGGCTCCGCCTGTCGCGACGGCCACGCCTCGTGGAGAGGCGCCGCTCCGCATCGAGCTTGCCGAGCTTCTCGGCGGTCGGCGTGAGGCGATCATCGTTCACAACGGGGCAGATTATCGCCTGCGCGTAACCGCCAACGGTAAGCTGATCCTGACGAAGTAGGGGGGTGCCTGCCCGGCTGGCGCTACCGCGCTGGCCATGGATCATAGGGTCACCTCGCCAAGTCGCTGCATGTGCGGTAGATATTTCCGGCAAGCGGCCTCGGCAGGGTCGGTTCGAGTTGGATGGAAGGCATATTGGCCGGGGTGGCCGGAAGGTTTGGATGTCAGGGATCAGGTGCGATGCGGCTGAATAAATCGACCGGCGATGCCATCCGGATCCTGATTGCCTGCGCCCGCGCCGAAGGGGCGCTGGTGAAGGTCGTCGATCTGTCGACCTCGCTCGACATCACGATGCAGAACGTCTTCAAAATCGTGCACATTCTGTCGCGTTCGGGGCTGACGGCCGCCGTGCGCGGACGTCACGGCGGCATTCGCCTCAGCCGTCCTGCCGATACGATTTTCATCGGCGACATCGTGCGCGCCATGGAGTCGACGGAGCCGAACGCGGACTCCGGAGCCGGCGTAACGCGTGTTCTGGATGACGCGCTCGAAGCCTTCATTGCCGTGCTCGACCGCCATTCGCTGACCGATATGGTCGCGCGTGAAGCATCCGGTGCGAACGAGAAGGCGAAGCCGCAACGGGCGCCCCGCGTATCGGTGAAGCCGCGCGGCAAATCGTCTCGCAAGCCACTGCAAGCGGCGGCGACACGCGCCGTGCGCAGCGAGCGCCCGACCCGCACTTCTCCATCAAAATCCTGACGGACGAGGGGATTCCCATCGGCGCTGTCGCGCGACCAAACTGCGTCCAGGCGGCAGTTTATATTTAGAAGAATTCCAACTGCTTAGATGTTTGATCCAGCCCCTTGACAGGGGCGCGGCGGCGGGTTTTTGTCTACCTATACAGTACAGTTAAATCGCTCAGACCCGGGGCCTTGACCCCCGAGACACTGGAGCCCGACATGACACTTGCTCGCTGCCTTGGCGTGCTGGCCTCGGCCGTTGCGATCTCTTCGATGACCCTGAGCGCCGTTTCGGCCGCCGAAAAGGTCAACATCTACTCCTATCGTCAGCCCAAGCTCATCGATCCGCTACTCAAGGCCTTCACGGCCAAAACGGGTATCGAGACAAATATCATCTATGCCAATGCCGGTCTCGAAGAGCGCATCCAGGCGGAGGGCGCCAACAGCCCCGCCGATGTGCTGTTCACCGTTGATATCGGGCGTCTGACTGAAGCCAAGGAGCGCGGCATCACCGCCAGCGTGAACGTGGCCGATGTGAAGGAGCTCGCGGCGATCCCGGCGAATTTCCGTGATCCCGAGGGGCACTGGTTCGGCCTGACGCTGCGCGGGCGCGTGGTCTACGCTTCCAAGGAGCGCGTCAAGCAGGATAGCTTCACGTACGCCGAGCTCGCCGATCCGAAGTGGAAGGGTAAGATCTGCACCCGCTCCGGCCAGCACGTCTACAACGTGTCGCTCGTCGCTTCCGTTATCGCGCACAAGGGCGAGGCGGCTACCGAGGAGTGGCTCAAGGGTGTGAGGGATAACCTCGCGCGCAAGCCGGCAGGCGGCGATCGCGAGCAGGTGCGCGACGTGCAGGCAGGTCTCTGCGATATCGCAATCGCCAATACGTACTACATGGCGGCGATGCTGCGGGATCCGAAGCAGAAAGAGTGGGCCGAAAGCGTCAGGATCATCTTCCCCGACGCGGCCACGACCGGCACCCACGTCAACGTGTCGGGCGTCTCGCTGATCAAGTCGGCGCCGAACAAGGCGGCTGCTCTGAAGCTGATGGCGTTCCTCGCGTCCGACGAAGGCCAGAAGATGTACGCCGAGGCCAACAGCGAGTACCCGATCGATCCGAAGGTCCCGCCGACTGAGATCGTGCAGAGCTGGGGCAAGCTCGTGCCGGACAAGACACCGCTCGCCGACATCGCAGCACAGCGCAAGAAGGCGTCCGAACTTATCGACAAGGTCAAGTTCGATGCCGGGCCCGGCACCTGAGTGCCGAGCAGTTGTGAATAGGCGCTACCGAACGGCGGCTGCGTAATGGCGACCAATGTAAATGACCGGGTTGATAGCGTGGCTGGGCCGGCGCGCTTCAGTTATGTGCCGGACCTGAGCGGGGCCGACCGGCTGGTTGCACTCGGCTTTCGCCATTGGGTTGCGGGCTACCAGACGAGCGATATCGCGTGCTGGGAGCAGGCATGGCGCCTGTTTGAAGGTGAGCTTGGCCCGAAAGCTGCACGTAGGATCGTCGGCGATCTTTCCTGCTGGGTGCGGGCTATCACGGCTGCGAGCCGGCGTGAGATCGAGGTGTTTCCGGGGCCGTGCCGCGGCTTCTGCCGCGACGAGTGTGTCGCCGTATCACTGGTCGCGTCTATGCAACACGGTGTATG
This sequence comes from Pseudomonadota bacterium, assembly GCA_023430845.1. GTDB lineage: Bacteria > Pseudomonadota > Alphaproteobacteria > Rhizobiales > Hyphomicrobiaceae. The sequence continues at coordinate 494 of JAEYYJ010000328.1, read as the reverse complement.
CCCTGCCTTGCAGGCCTGCACGAAGGCGCTGCTCGAGAACTGCGATTGCGACGATGTGATGGGGCAGTCGTGTGCGCTTGCCGCGACCCTCAGGGAGAATGGTCTCGAATTGTCGGCCGATTGGCCGATGCGTTTGCTCGACGGTGGCCGCGCTGCGTGCGGACTGCGTGCGCGCAACCGTCCGGAGCGGGTATCATGATTGTCTGCCACTGCAATGTGATCAGCGACGGGGATATCGGCAGGGCGCTGCTGTACCTGCTCAACCTTCCCGAAGCGCCGATCCCGACGCCCGGTCTCGTGTACCGCACGCTCAACCATCGCTTCAATTGCTGCTCGTGTGCGCCCGTCGCCGTCGAGACGATTTACGCGGCCATGGAGCGCCTCGAGAAGCAAGGCCTCGTCTGCCCCTATCGCTCCGCGGCGACGAAGAAGCAGCTCGCCCGCATGGCGGAGCGCACGAAGCGGCGCGTTGGCGCCGAAGAGCCCGTCTGAGT
>JAEYYJ010000278.1 GCA_023430845.1 Pseudomonadota bacterium | reverse complement strand
AGCAATTCACGAGCGAAGCGGACGTGCGGGAAGCCCTGCGCCCGGTGCTCGACATGCTCGACCGCATCGAGAAAATGCCCGTGCCGGTGGTGTGCGGCATTCACGGCTTCTGCCTCGGCGGCGGGCTGGAGCTGGCCCTCGCGTGTCACTATCGCATTGCCACACGCGACGACAGCACGCGTGTCGGTTTCCCCGAAGTGCGGCTCGGCATATTCCCCGGTTTCAACGGCACGGCCCGTTCGATCCGCCAAGCCGGCGCACTCGGCGCCATGCCTATGATGCTTTCCGGCTCCATGGTCCGCGCGAGTGCCGCCCGCGCCATGGGCCTCATCGACGAACTGGTCGCGAGCCCGGCAAACTTATCCTGGGCCGCGCGCAAAGCCATCACGCAGAAGCGTCGCTCGAAGCCCATGGGCGGTTGGCGCAATCTCGCGCGCCTCTGGCCGGCACGGAATCTCGTCGTCTCCAAAATGCGCGCCGAGACCGCGAAGAAGGTGCGCGAGGATCATTATCCCGCACCATTCCGCCTCATCGATCTATTCGAACAGCATGGCGGCGATCTCGATGCCATGAAGTCCGCCGAGACGCAGGCTTTCGCGCCGCTCATGGTCTCCGATACCTCGCGCAACCTACGCCGCGTGTTCAAGCTCATGGAGATGCTCAAGGCGCAGGCGCCGAAGGACATCAACTTCAAGCCACAACGCGTGCACGTGATCGGCGCCGGCGTCATGGGGGCGGACATCGCTGGCTGGTGTGTTGCGCAAGGCATGGAAGTGACGCTGCAGGATCTCTCCGCCGACGCAATCGCCAAGGGCATTGCTGCGCAGAGCAAGCTGTTCGGCCGCCGATTCCGCACGAAAGCGCTGAAAGACGCCGCCAAGGCACGCCTGATCGCCGATCCGAACGGCGACGGCATTGCGCGTGCCGATGTGGTGATCGAGGCCATTGTCGAGAAAGTCGAGGTCAAGCAGAACCTGTTCAAGAGCCTCGAAGGCAAGATGAAGCTCGGCGCCGTGATGGCGACCAATACGTCATCGATCATGATCGAGGACATCGCTGCCGGCCTCAGTGATCCTGGCCGCCTCATTGGCATCCACTTCTTCAATCCGGTCGCGCAGATGCCGCTTGTCGAAGTGATCCGCGGTCAGCAATCGCGCGAAGATGAAGTCCGCAAGGGCTGCGCGTTCGTGACGGCGATCGACAAGTTCCCCCTCATCGTGAAGAGCAACCCGGGCTTCCTCGTGAACCGCGTGCTTGCCCCCTACATGATGAATGCCATGCTGCGCCTCGAGAAAGGCGAAGCCGCGGAGCTGCTTGATGAAGCCGCGCGCACGTTCGGCATGCCCATGGGACCAATCGAGCTCGCGGATACGGTGGGCCTCGACATCTGTGCGCATGTCGGACGCATTCTCGGCTTTTCCGCTGACGGCTCGCGCCTGGAACGACTGGTCGCCGCCAACAAGCTCGGCAAGAAGACCGGCGAAGGCTTCTACGTCTGGAAGGACGGCAAGCCGGTCAAGACCGAGAAGCCCTATGACAAGCGCGATCTCGAGCGTATCGGACGCGAACTCGTCGAGCCTCTCATCAGCGAATGCGAGAAGTGCCTCGCAGAGGGCATTGTCGAGAACGCCGATCTTGTCGATGCGGGCGTCATTTTCGGCACGGGCTTTGCGCCCTTCCGCGGCGGACCATTGCACTACCGCGCATCTTCTGGTGGAAAGGTTGCGCCAGCGCAGCAGGCCGCTGAATAGGCCTCGGCGGCGTCGACATTGCGCGAGAGCAGCGGCTCGGCTATTGCTGCATCGCGATCCTGCCGTGGCAGGATGCCTGGATCGGGGCCCCGTAGCTCAGCTGGATAGAGCATCCGCCTTCTAAGCGGATGGTCGCAGGTTCGAGTCCTGCCGGGGTCGCCATTCCGAATTTCGGCTGTTGATGCTGCTCAGCTTTTTGGCGCGTTTCCCAAACTCGTCAGGTCGGTTTGGGAATCTGGGTTCGGCCGTCGCGGCGCCAAGACGGGCAATCGCGGCTGCAGCCAGCTTCTTCTGCTCGGCCGCCTTCGTATAGCGCGACACTTCGGCAAGCGTCGCATGGCCTGTGATGGCAGCGATCTCGTTGGCCGAGCATCCAGCCTCGGCCAGACGGCGCGCCGCTGCCTTGCGCAGCCCATGAGTCACGCAGCGTTCCGGCAGGCCGGCTTCGGCAATGCGATCGGCCATGAAGTTGCCGAAGCCGTTCCCAGTGAATGCCTTGCCGAAGCTCGTAATCAGGATCGTCTTGTCGCCTCGGCGCCAGTGCGCCAGCGCTTGGGCGAGCGCGGGATGAACAGGCACGCCCAACTTCGCTCCTGTCTTCCCCTGCACGACATGAATGATGCCGTCATCGATGTCGGGCCATGCCATGCGGACCACATCTGACCGGCGCTGGCCAGTGTAGAGGAGCAGCGCGAATGCCGTTCGTGCCAAGGTTCCGAGCGGCCAGCGGCGCTCGAAAGCCGAGATTTCATCGTCGGTCCAGGTATGAAACTCGCCCTCCGGAAATTTCTTGATCCGCGCGCAGGGATCGTCGTGTCGCCATCCCTTGTCAATCGCAAAGCGCACTAGGATGCGGAGCTTCTTGAGCGCCTCGTTGGCAGCACCCGGCCGGCCGGCACGCTTCGCCAGTATCCGCTGGACGTGGTCACGCGTCATCTCGCGGACTTGCCGATGACCGATACCCTCATCGGTTATCAAGCGCTCGATGACACCTCGGTACGTGCGCTGCGTCGCCTGTCCGAGACGCAGATAGTCGGGGCTTGTGAAATAGTCCTGCACGAGGCGATCAAAGGTCCCCGGTGAACCACGCTCCTTCCGCTCCCGCTCGACGGGCTCGCCGCGCGCAGCCTGCTCGTAGGCAACCATGAACTCTGGCGTCCCGGGCGTACCGGGCAGTGCCACGCGGCTTCCACGCCGTGCCCTGAAATAGTAGCGCCAACGTCCGTGCCGGTCGCGGAAGCGGTCAATGTGCTTGAGCCGTACGATTGTCATTCGAAATCCGACCAGCTGTTCTCAGTTACTTCGAGCATCGGCTGCCCATCCACGCCCTCACGCGGCAAATCGCGAAATGCAGCATCAATTTCGTC
>JAEYYJ010000276.1 GCA_023430845.1 Pseudomonadota bacterium | reverse complement strand
AGCCGCCTTGCCGAGCCCGGTCCGCTTGATGGTCTTCAGGTAGTTCTTCGGGATGATGCGGTCGGTGTCGATGTTGATCTCCGGCATCGGAGCGGCAACACCCGTCAACTGCGTGAACTTGTCCATGTAAGGCCTGCTGTTCCCGAAAATGCGGCTTGTTTGGGCGGGATTGTCGATAGCGTGCTTTGTGGGGGCCCGTCAACGCGGGCGGGCCCTTGGCGCGCCGCGTCGTCATTGCACACCGGCATATGCCCATAGTGCTCCAAATGACTGAAATTCCGTCTTGTTCCGCCTTTGCGGGTATCGGAGACTGGGAACAGGTCGGCTTGGAAAGCGCGCTTGCCTTGTCTATAGTGCCGGGCAAAACGGGGTTTCCTACGGGGGCCGATCTCGCTCGCGAGGCCAACGCCCGCGCGGCACTTCGGAGCGCGGCGTCGAGCCGGGCGAACGATGCAACGCGCACAGTTGGGTCTGTGTAGAGTGTGGCCGGCAAAGGGGAGCCGTCGATGTCGAAGGACGGGAGGGCCTGTCCGAAGATGTCGAGGTTCGGAGTGGGGACGGCATGAAGTGCAATCCGCTGCGTTGGTTGCTCGGGCTCATCCCGATTCTGCTGCTCGCAGGCGTCGCTGTCTTTAGCGAGCGCGAGCGTATCGAGCAGGATCTTGCGGAGCGAGCCGATAAAGTACTCAACGAGGCCGGCCTCGGGTGGGCCAGCGCCAGCTTCGACGGGCGTGATGCAGTGCTGTCCGGCCGCGCGGCGGACGAGGCCGACCCTGGGCGTGCGACCGTGACGGTAGCGCAGACCTATGGTGTGCGCATCGTGCGCAACGATGCCGGTCTGATCGACCGGGCTGAGCGCTATGACTGGGCGGCCTCGAAGCGCGAGGGGCGCGTGCGCCTCAGCGGACTTGCGCCCAACGAGAAGACGCGCCGCGAAATCATCGGCCTCGCGCGCGGAACCTTTCCCAGCAGCGAGATCGCCGACCGGCTGACCTTGGCGCGGGGGGCGCCGGCGCTCGATATCTGGCTCGGCGGTGTCGGCTTTGCCCTTAAGCAACTCACGCTCCTCAAATCCGGCTCGATCCGGCTCGAAGGGACCGAACTCACAATCGCTGGCGAGGCTAACGATGCGGCGAGCTATCGGGCCCTGAAGACGTCCTTGGCCATCGGTCTGCCGCCCGGCATCAGCCTCAAGGCAGACCGGCTGGAGCCGCCGGTCATCGCGCCGTATGTGTGGACGGCGCGCGTCGGCGACGGACAGCTCGAGCTGCGTGGTGCCATTCCGAGCGAACAGGCGCGGGCGGCCCTGCTGGCCGCTGCCAAGGCCGATGCGCCGCAGCTGCGCGCCACGGATGGTATGGCGCCCGCGCGCGGCGAGCCCGATGATTGGCTCGGCGCGGTCCAGGTTTTGCTCAGGGAGCTCCTGCGTCTAGAAGAAGGCACCGTCGAGCTGCGCGATCAGACGATTGCGCTCAGTGGCGTAGCGCTGCGCGAAGCAACGGCCGAAGATGTCCGCACCAAGCTCAAGGACGACGTTCCTGGCGCTTATCGGGTGATGGAGCGCATCACCTTCCGCGAGCCGACGATCAAGCCGATTGCCGCGTACCGGACCGCGCTGTCGCTCGATGACGGCGTTGCGACGCTCGTTGGTTTCGTCCCGAACGAGAGCGCCCGCGTCGCCCTCACGAGCCTGGTCGAGGCGCGCCTCTCCGGCGTGAAGATCGTTGACCAACTCGAGCTTGGGACGGGCGCTCCCCCAGGGTGGCAGAGGTGCCTCGATATTGGTCTCGGTGCCCTGGCGAAACTCGGTGGCGGTCGTCTCGATCTGACGATACGACGCCTCTTGGTCGAAGGCGCGACCGAGAGCGAGACCCTGGCACGCTCACTCCCCGCCGACCTGCAGACGGCCGCCGGACGCGATTGCGATACGGAGGCGCGCCTTACGCTCAAGGCGTCGCCGGAGCCCAGTTTGCGCTGGTCGGCGCGGGCGGATGCTCAGGGCGACATCGTTCTGGAAGGTCAGGTGCCAGGTGCGGCCGTGCGCGATCAACTCATGTCGCAGGCCGCGCGTCTCTTCGATGGACGCAATGTCGTCGATCGCATGGAGGTGGTCGACAGCACCTCGCAGAAATGGGCGCGCCTCGCCACGACGGGCGTCGCGCAACTCGCGCGGCTGCGGCTCGGCCGAGCGGAGATCGTCGATCAGTCTCTGCGCATTGAAGGCGAGGCGCGGGATGTGGCGGCCCAGGCCGCGATCCGCGATGCCCTCGGGCGGGAGGTGCCGGAGGGGTATGTGGCGCGCGAGGCCATTGCCGTTCGGTCCGACGCGATGATCGCGTCTGAGGATCTGGCGCGCCGGACAGCGGCCGACGATACGAGGAAGCAGGCGGCTGCGGAGGCCGATGCCCGCCGCCGTGCCGAGGACGAAGCGCGACGGAAGGCCGAGGAGTACGCGCGGCGCGCAGCCCAAGCCGCCGAAGCGCGCGCGCGCGCCGACCTCGAAGCCAAGCAGCGTGCCGAAGAGGAGCGCAGCAAGCGTGCAGCCGAGGAGGCACGCCGTGCGGCCGAAGCCGCGGCCCGCGAGCGCGCCGAGGCTGAGGCCAAGCAACGCGCAGAGGCCGAGGCCGGTAAGCGTGCGGAGGAAGCTGCGCGCCAGGAACGGGAGGCCGAGGCGGCCAAGGAAGCCGCGGAGCAGGCGCGCAAGGACGCCGAGGCAGAGGTGTGTCAGAAGTCGTTGCGCGCGGTATCGAGCGAGGGCGTGATCTTGTTTTCACGCGCGAGTGCCGAATTGGATCGGCGCAGCCTGCCGACCTTGCGACGGCTGGCCCAGGCGGCAGGAAACTGCCCCGATGTCACGATCGAGATCGAGGGCCACACCGATTCTGAGGGTATCGACGAGCGCAACCAGCCACTCTCCGAACGCCGCGCCCAGGCCGTTGCCGACTATCTGGCTGAACGTGGAGTGCCCATGGAGCGCATGAAGGCTGTCGGTTACGGCGCGTCACGGCCCGTCGCGCCGAACGACACGCGCGAGAACATGGCCCGCAATCGCCGCATCGAATTCACCGTCAAGGCGAAGTGATTTCGCGCGAGGAGCCGTGGATGGATTACCTGCTGCAACACATGGTCTTCTACGTGGCTTGTGCCTTTCTGCTCGGCGTTTTCGTCGGCTGGACCACCTGCCGCCGCCGCGAGGATCGTTGATGTCATGAGGCGATCGGAGAGACTGGCTCGGAGTGCACTTGCATGATCGCACTGGCATGGCAGACGCTGCTCATCCTGACAGTCGCATACTTCCTCGGCTGCATTGTCGGTTGTCTCGCGCGCAAGATGGTCGGTGCTGGCCCCGTAGTAAGTGATGAGCCGCTGCTCGAGGCTGCCGTGCCGGCGCCTGCCGCACCACCTACGCCGCGCGACGTCGCGCCCCGGGTCGTTCCTGCCCCCGCCATTGTGAGCGAAGCAGCCGCACTCGCAACGCGGCCCGTGCCCGGCGCTGCGACAACGAAAGCCTTCCGCCGGGCTGACCGCGATACGCCGGAGGACCCTCCACCCGCTGAGCTGCCGTCCGAGCCGGAGCTGCCACGGCGGCCCCCGTCGAAAGTGAGCGATGTGCCGCCACCGGTTACCGTCGCCGCGCCGATCTCCGCGGCCGACGCCGTCGCAGCGGCTGTGGCCGAGCGCATGGCAGTGCCGACGCCCCCGGTTGTGCCGGAGGTATCGGCGCCGGCAGAGGCCGAGCCCGGAGCGGCTGAGCCGGAAGCCCCTCCGGCATCGGTCGACGATCTCACACGCATCCGTGCGATCGATGGCGAACTCGCAGCAAAGCTCAACGAGCTTGGCGTGAACAGGTACGCCGAGATTGCAGGCTGGACCAGCGAGGATGTCCGCACGGCCAGCGACCTGCTCGGCTTCGAGGGGCGCATCGAGCGCGAGAACTGGATCGAGCAGGCACAGATTCTCGCCCGCGGTGGTGCCACCTCCTACGCGACCGGGCTCGCCAGTGTCGCGCTCCGAGCTGCGACGCCCGTCGCTGTGCCGCCACCGCCGCCCGAGCGGGGGCCCGAGGTGGCGTCACGGGCCGCATTTGCCGAGCCGCGGCCGGCCTTGCCGCCGGTTGCCGCCCCTCCCGTCAAGGTGAGCGACCGGGACAATCTCCAGCGCATTGGCGGTATCAGCGGCGAGATCGAGAGCGTGCTCAATGCGCACGAGATCGCGCGGTACTCGCAGATAGCTGGTTGGACGGCTGCCGATGTGCTGCGTGTCGAGGGGCTGCTCGGTTCCAGCGGTCGGATCAGCCGCGAGAATTGGATCGAGCAGGCGCAGATTCTCGCTCGTGGTGGCGCGACGGCTTATTCCCGCACGTTTGATGCGCGCGGCGGGCCGCCACCGCCTATATCCATTATGCCTGTTGCAGCCGCGCTCGTGGCGCCGGAAATTTCACCGCGGGTCGCGACTGCTGCTCCCGCGCCGCTTCCGCCCGAGCCAGAGCCTGAAACAGTACCGGTTGCCGCCGCGCCGGTGCCCGATGAGGAGATTGCGGCTGCGATTGCCGCGCCCGAGCGCACGCCGGATCTCTCAGGCATGCGTTCCGTGCGTTCGGAGGCTTTCCGCGCACCGGACAGCATGGCCGGCGTTCCGACCGCCACGCCCGATGATCTCAAGCGGGTTCGCGGCATCGGCCTGCTCATCGAGCGCAAGCTCAATGCCATGGGCGTGTCGACCTACGAGCAGATTGCCAACTGGACGGCCGACGACGTCGGCACGGTCAATGCGAAGCTCGAGTTCAAGG
>JAEYYJ010000266.1 GCA_023430845.1 Pseudomonadota bacterium | reverse complement strand
CCCAGCGGCAGATACTCGCCGAATGGCACGAGGTGGATCTTGTCATAAATTTTGATGGGCCACCCATCCGAGCCGAACGCAATCAAGCTGTTGTAGACCCGGCGGGGTGCGTCCGGCTTTTCAGGATCGGGAGGGTCGGCGCGTAGAGCGCCCGATACGAGCGTGCCGCCAGCCGGAAGGGCCTTGGCGATCAGTTCGAGCGCCTGAGGCCAGTCGAGCGGCAGAAAGGGCATGGCCGCCTCGGGCCAGATCACGAGATCCACGCCCGCTGCACCATCTTCGACGCCGGCCGCGTTACGACCCGTGAGCGCAAGATGAAGGTCGAAGATGCGGCGCTGATGCTCGGCCTGCCATTTCTCGCGCTGGAGCACGCTCGGCTGTACGAGGCGCACGCGCGGGCCTTCTTCTTGCGATGCCGCGGGCATGGCAAGCTGCCAGTGGCCGTATGCCATAAACGCAGCGATGGTCCCAAGCATGAGAGCTGTACCGCGCAACGGCGCGCCATCCGCCCACGCGACCAGCGGCGCCGCGAGCACCATCACGGTGACGATGCTGAGCCCATAGATTCCGATCAGGCCTGCCGACTGCATGAGACTTTCGGGATACGTCAGCGCATAGCCGATCACATTCCACGGAAAGCCCGTGAGAATGTGCCCGCGCAGCCATTCGGCCGCCCCGAGCGCAAGGGCAAGCGCCAGAACGCGCATCAGCCCCGGCCGCCAAGCCAGCGCTGTAATCGCTGCGGCCCCCGCCCAGAAAATAGCGAGCCCTGCGGGCATGAGTGTCACGGCAAACGGAATGAAAATCGCGAACTTGTCGGCTTCAACGAGAAAGGCTTCTCCGATCCAGAACAGTCCTGCGAAGAAATAGCCGAATGCGAACCACCACCCAACCAGCGCCGCTCGCGCCGCGGGCATCGTCCGCCATGACGCTGTCGACGCGCGCGCGAGCGCGCCATCGATCTGCCAGACGAGGAGAGGCAGCGTCGCCAGAAGCACCGGCCAGATATGAAAGGGTGCCATCGCGAGCACGGAGAGAGCGCCGGCCGCCCAGGCGAGCACCATGCGCTGCCACCCGACGCGTGCCCGCACCCAGGCCGCAAGTTTCTCGATCATTATGGATGCCTGCGCCTAATCGCTGCTCTCCCCGATCAGCTGCGTGCGCAGTTCGGTCTTGAGGATCTTGCCGTAGTTGTTCTTGGGCAGGGCCTCGACGAAGCGGTAGGCCCGCGGGCGCTTGTAACGAGCGATGTTGTCGAGACAGAGCCGGTCAAGTTCGTCGTCACCCACCTGCGCCTCGGGTCGGCGCACCACATACGCGACCACTTCCTCGCCCCATTCCTCGTGCGGTCGCGAAATGACGGCTGCCTCGAGAACCGCTGGATGCGTGAGCAGAACCTCCTCGATCTCGCGCGGGTAGATATTCGATCCACCCGAGATGATCATGTCCTTCGAACGATCTTTGATCGTGAGAAAGCCTTCGACATCCATGGTGCCGAGATCGCCGGTCCAGAGCCAGCCATCGCGCAACGCCTTCGCATTTGCCTCCGGGTTTGCCCAGTACCCGCTCATGACCGCATCACTGCGCGTAATAATCTCGCCGACTTCGCCTCGCGGCAACTCTCGACCGCTCGCGTCGACGACCTTGATCGCGCATCCCGTGCGTGCGATTCCCGTCGAGCCGAGGCGCTCCTCGTAGCGCGGATGATCGCTCTCTTCGTGCATCCATTTGGGCAGGCCTGAGATCGTCATCGGCGACTCGCCCTGGCCGAAGAGCTGATAGAATTTCGGCCCGAAAACGGACATGGCGCGTTTGATGTCGGCGACGTACATCGGCGCACCGCCGTAACTAATTGTCTTGAGATTGTCCGTATCGGTGGAGCCCGCGAGCGGATGCGTGACGAGGCGCGTGACCATGGTCGGCGCCGCAAACATCGCGACGTTATGATAGAGGGACAAGGCCTTCAGAATGCGCTCGGGCTCGAACGAGCCGGGAATGATCACATTGTGCGCCCCGCGCGCGACGAACGCGACCGCCCAGCATCCCGATCCATGCGACAGCGGCGCGGCATGAAAGCAGGTATCGCGGTAATCGATATAGTCGATGTCCGTGCAGTACGCGTGCGCACAGAAGAGCAGATTGCGATGCGTGAGGATGGCGCCCTTCGGCCGTCCCGTCGTGCCGCTTGTGTAGAAGAGCCACGCCTCGTCCTCGGTGCTTGTCGGTGCCTCGCGAAGCGGCTCGCCCGCAAGTAGCGCTGCATGATCCGGCGAACCCGTGACAATGATCGGCGGGAGAGATGCGCCACTCGGCAGATCCGCCAGGTGCGCCGCTTTGTCGGGCGTGACGACGCAGAGCCGGGCGCCGGAATTATCGAGGATCCATTGCAGCTCGCGCGCGTGGAGCTTGGCATTGATGGGGACCGCCGCAAGCCCCGCCCGCCAAGCACCGAACATGATCGGAAGATACTCGAGACCATTCTCCATCCAGATGCCGATGCGGTCGCCGGTCTTCAGGCCATGCCGCGAACGCAGCGCCCCGGCGATCCGTGCCACCTGATCCTCCAAGCCGGCGTAACAGAGTGTGCGGCCTTCCTCGGTGATCGCGGGCCGGCCTGGTTGGTACTCGGCCACGCGTTGCAACGTGTAGGACAGATTCATGCCTTTTCCCTCGCCGCTCGTTGGCGGTCCCCCAGAGTGCGATTCGTGCGCACGCCTCTTGAGCGCCTTCTTATACACGCGCTCCCGGCACCTGACCCAGACATCCCTTCGCCCCGGCGGTACAATATTGATATGGCTGCCTTTTCATGACATGACGCTGGATGCTCGCCTCGCCATGCACTCCAGAAATTCAGCTCTGCCCCGCTTGAAGAGAGTTCGACACTTGAACGCACCAAAAGCCCCCTGCCCAACGCGCGGAGAAACGGCGCCTCTTCAGGTGCCACTCGCTTTGGTCGAGCAGGCCTGCAATGCGTTGGATGAGCTGCGTGATGCCATCCGCGAAGCATTCGCCGGATTGGCAACCGGCGAAGCTGAAGCTCTGCCCAAGGCGGCACTGAACTTCAGTCCAGGGCATTTCTTCCAAGCTATGGTGGCCGCCGATCGGCGCAGCGACCTTGCCGCCGTGAAGTGGGTCGCCGTCGCACCGCAGGACGCCGCCACCATCATCCACACGAGCATGATGCTGAGCCGTCGCTCGACGGGCGAACTCCTCGCAACAATGGACGCGGCGCCTATTACAGCCGCCAGGACAGCCGCCATGTCCGCGATCGCCGCACAACACATGGCGCGCCCGGACAGCCGCTCCATTGCGTTCATCGGCTGCGGCACACAGGCCCGCAGTCATCTCGCCGCTCTCAA
>JAEYYJ010000222.1 GCA_023430845.1 Pseudomonadota bacterium | reverse complement strand
TCATTCCCTTGCTGTCGGCGAGCTTCAGGCGCGCATCCTTTTCCGCCTTCGTCTCCGTCTTCTCGGTCTTGCCGCTGAACTGACTGTGGACCTTGATCCAATCCTGGCCGGCGCTATGGCATGACTCGCAGGAGATTCCGGCAACGGGTTGTTTGCTGTTGTCCTTCTGCTGCACCGTGTAATGGCAGCCGAGACAGATGCCCTCCGATCTGATGCGCTGAACGCCCATCTTCTCCGCAATCTGATTGGCTTCCTTGCGACGCGGCATCTCACGAAAGGTTTTGAAATGATGCGAGCCCTTCCAAGCCTCGGCCTCCTGCTTGTGACATTCGGCGCAGGCATTCGGGCCGACGATCTTGGCTCCATCGGACGCAATCGTACGGCTCGACGCGAAAACGAGGATCGTCAACAAAACACAGAGACAAACCAGCAAAGACCGGGGAAAGCCCCCGGCCTTGAATGCCGCCGATGCCAGTGATCGAAACATGTACGCCTTACGACCGGAAATGACTTCTCACCCTTGTTTCAGCCATCCTGGATGCGCGCATCGGCGGCTCACGCCGATCTTGTGAGCGATCGATCGTGAGTTGGCCGATCTGCTGGATGGAGGGCACGGAAAGCCACCCCATGGCACGCGTCAGCACGCCTTCCTCGACCGTGTCGTCGGTGCTCGGCAGGAACGGGTCGGCGTAGCAAACCGCGCCGGTACGCGCTGCTACGGACTTGATGGCATCGACCATTCCCGGTGCGCCGCAAACGAAGACTACGTCGCTGGGCAACAGACGCGGCAGATAATCGGTCGGCCGTCCCAGCTTCACCGCATCGGTGACCGTCTGCGGCGTGCTGCAAACCGGCACGATGAGGACGTTTGGAAAACGGGCCAGTCGCGCGAGTGCCGGCACCATGTAAAGCGACTCGAGCGTGCGGCCGCCGGCGATGATCATGATCATTCGCTCGGGATTCTCGCGCAGTGCCGCGACGGCGATCGACCATATCGGCGCAAAGCCCGTGTTGGTGGCGACAAGTATGAGCCGGCCCTCGAGGTTGGGTCGGAAATGCGCGGAGCCGTAAGGGCCGATCAGCTTCACACGATGGCCCGGCTTGATGCGCCTGCCGAGCGCAGACGTGACGCGCCCGCCTTTCATGCGCCGCACATGAAACCACACCGATTGGCTGTCAGGATTCGCGTGCAATGGATGCGTGATGCTGAAGGGCCTGCTCGGGTAGCCTCGGAAGCGCACCTGCGCGTACTGGCCAGCGAGATAAGGCAGCGCGCGGTCTGTCCTTATGCCCACTTCGATCACATCGGATGAGAGCGGACGCAGTGAACTCAGCACGCCTTCGACGCTGCGAATGCTCGACTGTTCCTTCTCCAGAACAGCATCGCCAACAACGCGGCATTGGCAGGCATGGACGATGCCGGGCTCGGCACCTTCGCCGCCCCGCACCTCACCCGATACCAATCGCACACAGCACGTACCGCAATGACCCGATCGACAGTCGTACGGCAGATCCACGCCGTTGTTGAGCGCGGCATCCAACAGGAGCTCGCCGCGGCGCGCCCTGAAGGTGGTGCCGTTGACCGTAATCTCGCAGTTTCCCGACATAGACTTTTCCCGGAAGGACTCGATTACTAACCTTACGGTCGGCACCTAAAACACCGCCGTCACTGCGCTTCGTAGGATGCTCGGCTGCGGAGCTAAATCTCAACGACACCGTGGAAAGAGGGAAGATCGCCGATCGCTATTTATTCATATCAACCGACACCCAATCCCCCTCGATCGTCGCCATTAATCCACCCCCGCATCGTGTTCAGACAATGACCGTTTGATGGTTACAGGTGGCGAGCCGTTGACACTTTTCGGGCGAAATCAGAAAGGGTCACGCATGGGAAATAGCACCAAATACGCCGCGTCATCCCAGAGCGGACCGCCAGCATAGGTCGCCCAATAAATTGGCATCTTGCTGGGTAGATCGGGAGCAGACTCTGCGGCGCGTGAGCACATTGATACAATCTGTAATGCTTTTTCCGACTTAAACGATCATGATAAATTCGACTTATTGCCTAAGCGATTATTTCAATATATCGCCGCCCGTGAAAACTCCGCTCGAGCATTTGACGCAAGTTTTGCCGATTCTTGCCATTGTTTCGCTCTGGATGTGACTCCTTCACGCCCCTTTCCATTAATAGGTTCATTCATATTCAGTTTGGCAAAAAACCGAACAGCAGTCGAATGCTGCTCAACTAGAAAACACAAATCGGAATGCCGCCCTGAAATCTAGGGGGAATGAGGATAGATCTACGGGGGATAGAGTAATGCGTACCGCGTTGACGCTATTATCCGGCGCATCGATGATTTCATGCGCTTTTGCAGGCGCCATCCTGAGCCAAACAGCGTTCCTCAGTCAGAAGGCCGTCGCGGAGTCCGGCGAGGCCGTGCGAGCCGAGAGCGTGCAGTCCGAGCAGAGGCTTATACTCGCTCAGGCCGGACAACCCGATGCCAAGTCCAAGCTTGAAGCCCTGATCAAGGAAGACGAGCAGAAGAGAGCCAAAGGCGGCGCATCTGCCGGGGGGCAGAGCGTATCGGCCGGCGCAGGCTCGTACGGCAAAGGGCAGATGTCGGTCTTCGGAGCCATCGCAAAGGGCACCAAGGACAAGGCCTCTCCGATACCCGTCGTCGACGAGGAGACCCTGTCTCTCTACCCCACGGCGGCACAATGCGGCGAATGTCATAAGGAGATTTACGAAGAGTGGGCATCGTCACAGCACGCCTACTCGTCTATCTCGCCGATGTTCCACGCCTTCGAGCAGAAGTTTACGGAGCTGACGCAAGGTACAGTCGGCACCTTCTGCGTGCGCTGTCATGCGCAGGTCGGAACGCAACTTGGAGAGAAGCGCGACACGCCGCTCTGGGAGCGCGCCGCAATATCCCGCGAAGGCGTAACCTGCATCACCTGCCATCGCGTCAGTGAGCAGTACGGCAAGGTGGATGGCGAACGTCACGTTCAGCCGGGCAAGATCTTTGATCCCGTCTATGGCACCGGCGAGAAGAGCGTCATCAAGGATATCATCGCGAACAAGGAGACCTATTCCGTCAAGACGAGCAAGGACGGACGCGGCACGAGCATTCACAACGGCATGATGACGAACCCGCAGCTCGGCAAGTCGGAGTTTTGCGTCAGCTGTCACCAGGTCGCCGTCAATCTCGGTATCAAGCTCGAGATCGTATGGGATCAATATCGCGACAGCCCGGCACGGAAGGAAGGCGTCACCTGCCAGGACTGTCACATGGGTAAGGTGCCCGGAAAGCCTGAAGGCTATGCGACCGCACCCTCGGCCATCGTCGGCGGCAAGGAGATCAATCCGGGACGCAAGCACTCCAATCACCGCTTTATCGGTCCGGGCTACTCGATCGCACATCCGGGTGTGTTTCCGCATAACCCGAAAGCCCAGACCTTTACCATGAAGGATTGGCTCGAGTTCGACTGGCGCGCCGGATGGGGCACCGCCGAGTTTGAAGACAAAGTAGCGGCCAACAAAGTGAAGGTGACCTTCCCGAAGCGTTGGGCCGATGCGCTCGACCGCGAGGATGCCCGCCAGATCATCGAGGAGAACATCCGCAAACTCGATGAGCGCGACGAAGTCAGGCGGCAGGTCATGGAAAACGGTGCCGAGGTCGGCGGCCCTTACATCGAGCGCGAGCCGAGAGTTGGGAGGGAGCTGGCGTTCTCCTACAAGATCAAGAACCTCAACTCGGGGCACAATCTTCCTTCGGGATCGCTCGGCGCGCAGCCCCAGCTCTGGGTGAACGTCGCCCTCATCGATCCCGACGGACAGAACGTCTGGGAATCCGGCTATGTCGACAGCAACGGCGACGTCGCTGATCTGCACAGCCTGGATGTTGCAGCCGGTCGCATCAAGATCGACCAGCAGCTTGTGAATTTCCAGACGAAGTTCCTAACGACCAACGTCAAGGGCACGGACCGCGAGATGTACTTGCCCGTGAACTTCGACGTTGATCCATTGCCGCAACTTCGCCCGCCGCAGGTCCCGACGAAAGTTCTCAATCATCCGCCGCTGGTGCGCATGGAGAACCACTCGCTGCCGCCTCTCGGCGAGAGGCTCGCGAAGTACCGCGTGCCGGGCAACCTCATTACAAAGCCGGGCAACTATCGCCTCGCCTTCAGATTGCGAAGCCGAGCCGAGCCGATCTACTTCATGCGCTTCGTCGGCGCGACGAAGGAAATGGAACGGCGCATGAACGAGCGAATGTTGAGCTTCAAAGCTTCAACGGTGCAGCTCGAAGTCAAGCGCTAGATCCGGATCGCCGAGGGTTTTGGATTGGGGCCCGCACCGGGTGCGAGCAAGCGGGCCCCTCCTCACCCCGCTTATCAGCCATTCGACATTGGAATTAGATATGACTTGTATTGGCAGCTTTGTTTGCCGCGCCAGAAGAACGACCGCTACCATCGCGCTGATTGCCGGCGCCTCGTTCGCGATGTCAGTTGCAAGTGCTGCGCCCGCCGCAGCGCAAGGTGCCGACGGACAGTCGGCGAGTTGGTTGAGCACGCTCTGGCCCGGCGGCTGGTCGCTGTTTCCCTCTGAGTATCAGCGGCCACATTATGTGGGTGCGGCCGCCAAGTCGGAAGATGGCAACAAAGTCACCGAAGTGCGCAAGATCGGCAGCAAGGATGCCACGGACGCCCTCTTTCGCTCCGACCCGCAGTACGAAGCCAAGTACGACTCGAAGTCTAACGTCGATATCTACGGCGCGAAGATCGATGTCGAAACGCCACGCCCGATACTGGAACTTGGCCGCCAGCAATACACGTCGGGTGCGTACGAAGAGAGCAACACCCTCCTCGGCGCGTTGAACCCGCTGATGCCAGGCCTCTCCGTCTACGGCGACTGGCGGACGGCCGTCGCATTCAACAGGAACAACGGCAGGGATGTCGGGCAAATCGCGACGCGCGTGAATGTCGACGTCGACTTCAAGATCACGGGCACCGAGCGCATACACGCCTTCTTCACGCCGCTACAGCGGAACAATCGCTTCACCCGCTTCGAATTCCCCGGCGGCGATGGCGATGGCAGACTCACCGGCGA
>JAEYYJ010000049.1 GCA_023430845.1 Pseudomonadota bacterium | reverse complement strand
GTGACCACATCGACAAACTCACGCCCGCGCTTGTAGCGGTCACCGTGCTCGACGTGCTCCTCGAGACCGAAATTCAGTGCCGCATCCGGATTTGAGGTCGTGACCACGTTCCAGCCAGCGCGACCGCCGCTGAGGTGATCCAATGCCGCGAAGCGGCGCGCGACATGATAGGGCTCGTCGAAGGTTGTCGATGCTGTTGCGATGAGACCTAGGCGTTCGGTCACGACAGCGAGCGCGGGCAGCAGGGTCGACGGGTCGAAGGAAGTCACGGTGGCGCTTCGCTTCAGTGCCTCGATCGGCATGTTGAGCACGGCCAGGTGATCGGCCATGAAGAACGCGTCGAACTTTCCCTGCTCCAGCTTCTGAGCGAAGCGCTTCAGGTGCGCAAAATTGAAATTGGCGTCAGGCGTGCCGCCGGGATAGCGCCAAGCGGCGGTGTGAATGCTGACCGGGCGCATGAATGCGCCGAGCCGCATCTGTCGTGATCTGCTCATGCTCGCCTCGTCGGTTTGCGGGCCGTCGGCGGGTGGGACTATTTCCGCACTCTTTTGCCGGCAGCAACTATCGATCGCGACGAAGCAGAAGCAAATCACAAAAAGCGGAGAGCAAACGGGCGCTTAAGAGCGCTCGAAATGACAATCCCGCATTCGATTACCGCTTGGAAACTGCGTTCCGCTCCGGCGCTCGGAAATAGCACGCGCTCCTCACACCAAAGCACACGGCGCGAGGTTAACGGCGAGCGATCGGGCCGCCTTCACCGCAAGCATTGACGATCCGATGACGCGGCGTTCACGCCAGCGCGAGCTAATCGATCTCAATTGGTGAGTGACACGGGCTTCCCTCCAGCGAGAGTGAGCGAACCGCAATGTCTACGAAAGCCCTTCCCATACTTTTGGTCATCGTCGCTTGTATCGCCTCTTTTCCGGCGGGAGCCGCAGGGAGCAACCGTTACCCCGCTTCCGAGCACGCTATTGTCGTCACCGGGGCCAACGAAGACGAAAGCATACTCATCCGCGCCGGTGCGCAGCAGGCGTTGGATCTCCTTGCTCGCTGCAGGATCACCCCACGACAGACCATCGACATTCGTGTCCAGGAGGAAATACGCCATCCCTTGGCTGGGTTGATCTTTGGTTACTACGATCTCGATGCGCGGTACATCGCGCTCGCGCACTTCGCCAGCATCCCGGGTTTGATGCAAGGAACACCCTACGAAGGCATTCCGCACCGAGATTTCTTTCAGAGCCTGGCAGTCCACGAGGTCGTGCACAGCGTGATGCATCAGAACTTGAAGCAGAGCGCACAAAACCAGGCCTCGTACGAATATCCGGCCTATGCTCTGCAGATCGCGTCGCTTCCGGTCGAGGCGCGAGCACTCTTCCTGAAGGCGTTCGACAGCGAGCGGATCCGGAAAGCAGCGCCCTTCAGCGACGCCATCCTCTCGTTCGCACCTCACGTCTTCGCCGCGCGCGCCTATGAGGACTTTGCCGGCTCATCCGACGGCTGCGAGCGGCTCCGCGCGATCATGACTATCGAATGATGGCTGCGAGGAAAGATGGCGTCGCCGCGTCACCGTTCCGGAGATCGACCTCAAACTTTCCGCCCGAAAGCCAATCTCCGAATGAGGGTGACCGTGCCACGCGGCATCCTAAATGAGAAGGGAGCCTGCGGCGTCGCCGTGGCTCCCTTCTTGTGTCAGTGCTCAGCGGCAGCGTCAGCGATCGCGGAGATCACCGAGCAGCGGCGTGATGCGGCGGAAGGCAACGCGTCGGTTCTGCCGCTCAGCAGCCTCGGTCTGTATCTTGAGATGTTGCTCGCCATAGCCCTGCGTGACGAGGTTTTCGACGGGGACGCCGAACTCGTAAACGAGAATATCGGCGACCGACTCTGCACGCCGATCGGACAGCGTCAGATTGTCCTCATCGGATCCGACCGCGTCCGTATGTCCCTCGATGAGGAACATTTCGGCTTCGTTGCGCTCCAGCATCCGCTGAACGATGCGCGCCAGGCGTGCGAGCTTCGGATACTGATCCTGCGCCACCTCGAATGAGCCGAACTCGAAGTTCACCGTATCAAGATCGATGCGGCGCATGTAGTCGCGCAGTGTACCGCTGTAGCGAATCTCGTCGAGCGAGTAGCCCCGCTCGAGACGGCCGACCGGCGGCGCCGACAGCGCCTCGTAGAGATCTTCATCCGAAGCTTCATCATAATCCACGATGTATCGATCGCGCGGAATGGTGACCGGCGGCGGCGCAAGCGCCAAGCCGACGCCAACACCCAGAGCTCCGATACCGACGCCAATCCCAACATTGCGATAGAAGCGCCGGTTATCGATAAACACCACCTCGTGTCCGCCACGGTCGCGGCGCCAACGGCGCAGAATACGGCCGTTACGGTCCACTTCCGTGTAGACGCGCGAGCCGTCGGGGCGCTCGAAATACGTCTCACGACGTCCTTCACCCAGGTCCCGCGAGCGGGCGTTCGGGCTGAAGCGCTCGAATGCACGGCCTTCGTCGCGCCGGATCACCATGCGACCCTGATCGCGAATGATAACGCGGTTGCCCGGCTCCTCGATCACGCGGCGGCCACCTTCGACGCGCTCGACGCGGCCCTTCTTGACCTCGTCGAGGCGCTCGGGCCCGCTGCGCGGCGGCCGCTGCCAACGACCTTCCCTCGGTCCGTCGCGCCCACCGA
>JAEYYJ010000035.1 GCA_023430845.1 Pseudomonadota bacterium | reverse complement strand
TCGCCGCACCGCGTATCCGGGCATCGGTCGAGGCCGATGCCGAACTGACGGCAGGGGCGCAATGTCCATGTTGCTTCTCGGGGCGGTCGCAGTGACGACCGGCGAATTCATTCCGAGCGCGGCCGCGCCGGATGTGTTTCCGCCGTTCGATCCTTCGACGTTCGCCAAACAGCTCTTCTGGCTCGCGCTGAGCTTCGGGGCGCTCTACTTCCTGATGGCCCGGGTCGCATTGCCGCGCATCGGCGAGGTGATCGAGGAGCGCCGCGATCGTATCCAGCGCGATCTCGACGAGGCGGCGCGCCTCAAGGCTGAGACGGACGCGGCACTCAAGGCCTACGAGCAGTCGCTCGCGGATGCGCGGGGCAAGGCACAGGGTCTCGCCAAGGAAACCCGCGACAAGCTTACAGCCGAGACCGATGCCGAGCGCCATCGTGTCGAAGGTGAGCTCAACGCGAAGCTCGCCGAAACCGAGAAGCGCATTGCTGAGACGAAATCGCGGGCGCTTGCGAGCGTCGACGAGATCGCTGCGAGCACGGCGACCGATATCGTGTCGCTGCTCACCGGCAAGGGTGTTACGGTCGACGAAGTCCGCCAGACGCTAGCCAAGGTCAAGTCGGGCTAAGGCGGGAAGCAGGGAAGCAGCTAGATGTTCTTTTCGCCTGATTTCTGGGTCGCGGTATCGTTCCTGATCTTCATCGGCATCCTCGTCAAGATGGGCGTGCCGTCGCTGATCACGAAGGCGCTTGACGACCGGGCCGATGCGGTGCGCAAGGAACTCGATCAGGCACGTCGCCTGCGCGAGGAAGCGCAGGATCTGCTCGCGGACTACCAGCGCAAGCAGCGCGCCGCCGACGAGGAGGCGAAGGCCATCATCGAGCAGGCACGCCGCGAGGCCGAGACGATGAAGGCCGAGAGCGCGAAGAGCCTCAAGGAGCAGCTCGAGCGTCGCACGCGCCTCGCCGAGGAGAAGATCGCGCGCGCTGAGGCTCAGGCTGTCAGCGAAGTGCGGGCCGCAGCTGTCGATGTTGCGATGTCGGCGGCGGAGAGCCTCATCGGCGACAAGCTCAAGGGCGATGGCGGCGCTGACCTGCTGAACCGCTCGATCCGCGATCTCAAGGGTAAGCTGAACTGAGACTTGGCTCAGACGCCGTGTCAGGGGCGCCCACCGGGCGCCCCGTTTGTTTTTTGGGCTAAACGCGGCAGGGGCGGCCGACGAACCGGCAGGTCGTCCGCTTGCTGGACTTCCAGCAGATGTCGCGTGAAGCGCGCGCACGGCTCACCGAGGCGTAGCGAGCGCCAAGCCGCCGCGAAACACTCGTCCACCAGGCATGCGGGCGCCGCCATGGCGACTGCCGCAGCGGCGCCGAATGCAAACTTCCTGATCATGAACGTTCTCCCTCGCTGTTTCACTGTCGAGGGGCGCAAGGAAACACTCAGAACGCGAGAAAACTTGAACTTGCGATGAAGGTTATTCATCCGTTCGGGAGGCGCCGAGGAGCGCGCGCTGGCATCGTTCAACGGCTCAAAATTTTAAGCACCTGCTCGTGGAGTGCGGGATCGCCTGCTGCAACTATGCGGCCGCCGTTGGTTGCAGGCTCGCCCTCCCATGTGGTGATGCGCCCCCCGGCGCGTTCGATGATCGGAATGAGCGCGGCGACGTCGTGAGGCTTGAGGCCCGTCTCGATGAGCAGGTCGGTGTGGCCACCGGCGAGCAGACAATAGCCGTAGCAGTCGCCGCCGTAACGGGTCAGGCGTGCGCGCCCCGCGATCTCGAAGAACTTCTTGCGGTCCTCCTCACCAATGAGGTTCGGACTGGTGGTCGTCAGAATGGCGTGCTGGAGCTTGGGGCAGGGGCGCGTGCGGACGCGACGCGTGCGCCCGTCCGCCGTGCGCCAGTGTGTTGCCGAGCGGCTCGTCCACACACGCTCACCAGTGAAGGGCTGGTTCATCAAGCCGAGGAGCGGCGTTTCGTCGTCGAACAGACCGATGAGCGTACCCCAGAGAGGGCTGCCCATGATGAACGCCTTGGTGCCGTCGATCGGGTCGATGAGCCAGCGCAGATTGCTGGAGCCGTCGCCTGAGCGGCTGCCATGTTCCTCTCCGACGACACTATGAGAGGGGTGGTTGCTCTTCAGATAGCGACTGATCACGCGTTCGGCGTCACGGTCGGCCGCAGTGACGGGATCGAACCCGAGCGCGCTCCCTTTGTCCTCGACGGCTATAGGCCGGCGGAAGCGGCGCAGAATAACGGCGCCGGAAAGGTCGGCAAGCGTGTGTGCGGTTTCGAGCAGCGTGGCGAAGGTGGGGGCGGGCGACTTCATGGATGGCATCACACTTGCTCGAATGGGGATGGGCCGTGCACGGAGGCGTGTGGTTTTTTGATCAATGCTCAGTACGATGTTATGTGACAGATTTGACGCATAGGCCTTATCAACAATCGTCTATCCGCAGGCGTCTGCTGTGTTGACGATTGCCGAATCAGTAGTCTGAAGGCATGCTCAAAATCGTAGCTGCGATGACGATCTGTCGTTGCTATTGCCCACTTCGGGCGTTTCCTCCCTAGACTTGGGCCGTTCATCTGGTGAGCGGCCCCTTTGTTCTGCCAGCACGGCTTTTGCTAGCGACTCAGCGTCCGTATATGACGCGCTTGCCTGCCGGCCAAGACACCCGGAATCCGAACTCGATCTGGCGCTCCTCGTCCGGCTGGATCAGCGCTTCCCACGCCAGCACGCCGCGTTTGTCGTCGACATCACGTCGGGTTGGCGGCGTCTTGCCGGTCAGCTCCACCTTGATGTCCTGATGACGGGACGTTGGGATGTTGTCTTGCACCGAGATCGCGATCGCGCGCTCGTGCAGATTCTTGACCGAGATGCGATAGGCGCGCGTGTCTGTCTGCTGGGATGAAATCAGCCCTGTCTCGCCGCGCTTGTCCTCGACGGTCGCATATCTGACGCGGACGGAATCGTCGGCACCGAACCCGATCTCCTGCTCCTGTCCGGGCGCCATCAGCGGCAGCCTGCCAGTGCCAACGTAGGTTCCGTCGCGGAAGAGCGCGATCGAGCCGGGGAGGTATGCCGACGTCTTCGGCGCGGCGAGCTTCGCGTAGAGATAGGCCTGGGGACGCAAGCGCGGCACGGTGCGCACGACAAGCGCCGGCTCCACGGTCGCCTGGTCGATCAGCACGCGCTTGACCTCGCCCGTGGCGAGGATGGTCGTGCGGCCGGGAATATCGAAGCGGGAGGTAGAGATGTCGGCGTTTGCCTGCTGCTCGCCGACCGCAAACTCCTCATCCTGCCTTTTTTCTGCGGCGCCGGCCTCGGCCGGGGTGCTACTCGCGTCGGGGCCGGATCGCCGTTCTCGCGTTGCCTGCGCGGCCGGTGATGGGGCGCTTGCGACGGGGCGTGGCGGCGGCGCTTCAGGAACGAAATCGACGGTCGTCGTATCGAGGCTCGGTGCTGAAGCGCCGTTCGTCGGCCGGGCTGTCGAGAGCGTCAACGCGACGTCCCGCCAATCCTCGCCCGAGCGCTGCTGAACGGCGGCGCGTCGAATGAGCGCGAGGCTCGGGGCGATATTGCGCGCACCGGTCATCAGCCGAGCATCGTACAGAGATTGCCAGGATGCAGCAGGCACCTGATAGCGTAGCAGCAGGTTCGCCTCGAGTGCGGCGGCGGCCGTGACGTTCACGCGAACTTCCGTGCGTGCGTCTTCCACCGGCGCAAGGTCGGACAGTGCCCGCTCGAGATCGGTGATGCGATGATCGAGCTCGCGCACTTTGAGGCCTGCGGCGAGCCGTGCTTTCTCGGCCTCGGCGAGCCGGCTGCCGATCAAGGTGAAGATATCGCCCCATTCCTCGCGCTTTTCAGCAGTTTCGCCCGTCTTTGCAGCGGGCCGCGACGGAAGCGCCACCAGCCCCTCGAT
>JAEYYJ010000445.1 GCA_023430845.1 Pseudomonadota bacterium | reverse complement strand
GCGGGCATGAGCTGCGCCAGCGCCGTCGCGATCATGGCTCCGGCACCGGAGGTCGTGAGCACCGTGGCGACGCCGAGCACTGCTGCCAGCGAGATGATCGACGTGATCCTGTTGAAGTCGAAGACATCCTCGGTGCGTGCAAAGCCGAGCGGAGGGAGCAGGCAGATAAGGCCTGCAGCAAGCGCAATCCATCCAGGCTTCAGATGATGCAGGAAGTCGGTCATCCAGAGCAGTACGGTGACGGCAAGCAGGACGGCCAGCCGACGGGCTGCGGGCGTGAGTGAGGCGGACATCGTGTCGGCCGAGACGGCTTTCGGCGGCGGTGCTGGCAGGAGCAGGCATATGGCGGCCCAGAACATGAGGGTCTTGAGTAAGCCGAGCAGCGGCAGGCACATCAGCAGGTATGCGCCATAGCGAATGGTCGGCCCGCCCAATGTCTCCAGAGCGCCGAGTGAAATGACGTTCGTGAGATTGGCCGGCATGACGCCGTAGCTGGTGAGATAGTTGCCGGCGACGACCGTCAGGATGATGCCGATGTAGCCGCGCGATCCGGGCTCGTAGCCGACTTCCTTCGCTGTCGCGAGCAGGATCGGGATCATGATGGCGAGCCGCCCCATGGTTGTGGGAACGAGGAAGTTCAGGACCGTCGAGCCGATCAGAATGCTCGCAATGAGACGTGGATAGGTGGAGATGCCGCTCATGAGAGAGCGCGCCACATAGCGGCCAAGGCCTGTGCGCTCTGCAGCACCGCCGATGGCGAGGCCGCCGATGACGAGCATGGCGGCATTCGACCAGAAGCCCGACAGCAATGGGACTGTCGGCGCGATGCCTGTGGCGAGGGCCAGCGCGAAGAAGATCACGCCCGAATGCAGCGCCGGCAGCGCGGATGTTGCCCAGAGCGAAACCGTGAAGGCGACGATGGCGAGGCCGATCATGGCATTCGGCGTGTCGGCCGGCGGTGAGAGCATGGCCAACGCGATGGCGACCAGCGCGAAGACCGCAACGAGTGCGAGCTTACCCGGTGTAAGGTCGATACCGAGCACGCGACCGCTCATGCTGCGCTCTGAGCGCGGCGCGCCCTCTCGATGATCACGGCGATTCCCCGTTTCGCGCTGTTCGTCAGCCCTTGGCTTTCTTCGTGCCGCGCACGGCGAGGATGACCTCGGCCATGATGGAGACGGCGATTTCGGCCGGCGTCTGGGCGCCGATGTCGAGGCCGATAGGCGACTTGATGCGGGCGAGTTCTTCCTCGGTAATGCCCGCGGCGAGCAGGCGCTCACGGCGCTTGGCATGATTGCGCGAGGAGCCGAGGGCGGAGACATAGAGGCAGTTCGCCTTCACCGCGAGCTTCAGCGCCTCGTCGTCGATATGTGCAACGTGCGCGAGCGTCAGCACGGCCGTGTAGGGATCGAGGCCGAGTTTCGGCAGCGCATCCTGCGGCCATTCCGCAATGAGCTTGGCATCGGCTGCACCGAAGCGTGCGGGATCGGCGAACGCCGTGCGCGGGTCGATGACGATGATCTCGTAGCCGGAAAGTGCCGCGAGCTGTGCCAGCACCTGCGCGATGTGCGTTGCGCCGATTGCAATGATCCGCGCGGGGGGCACGAGCGCGTGCACGAACACGTCGCCGTCTGCGCTTTCGATGAGCTGGCTCTTCGCCGTGCGGAAGCGATTGGCGACGTCCTCGGGCAGGTTGGCATCGCTGCGCTCGTAGATGGTGCGCGAGGCATCGTCGAGTTTGGTCTTGATGACGAGGCCGTGCCGGCTCGTGCGGGCGGCGATGGCGCGATCGAGGAGCACGTCGCCGCCGTTGTCCTTGCCGAGGCGCTCGACGAGCACGCGCACTTGTCCGCCGCACGGGAGGCCGGCGCGCCACGCGGTTTCATCGGCAACGCCGAAGGTGAGCGTGCGCGGCTTGCCATCATCGAGCGCTTCGCCGCCCTCGATGATCACGTCGCCTTCGATGCAGCCGCCGGATACCGAGCCCTGGAAATTGCCGTCGGCCGCAATGGCCATCTGGCCGCCGACCGGCACAGGAGCGGAGCCCCAGGTATCGATGACGGTCGCGATGGCGACTTTGCCGTCGCGCGAGAGCCAATCGCGGGCGGTGCCGAGCACGTCGATGGCGGCGACGTTGGGCGTTCGCGGTTGAAGTTCGGTCATGGCGACCCTCTCTTCTCCCTCTCTCCGCAAGAGCAGGGAGAGGGGACACTGGAATTAAGGTGCGCGCACTTGCGCACGTCCTGTAGATCGGCGCGGCGTTGTCGAGCGGTTGCTACCGCCGGATCGCGTCGATTGTGCGCCGCGCCGTTCCTTGGGATCGAGTCGGAAAGTGGCGCCCATGCGAGTCGCGGCGTCGCGCAACGCGGGAGCGTATGCCAGCAATTGCTCAAGCCCGAGGCGTGCATTTGGTGCCGAGATGGCGACGGCGCCGACGAGATCGCCGCTCTCCGTCAGGACGGGCATAGCAATGCAGACGACGCCGTCGATGTATTCCTGCTCGTCGGTGCCGATGCCGCTCTCGCGGATCTTGTCGAGTGCGCGGCTGAGGCGCGCGGCATCCGTGATGGTGCGGCTCGTGTGCCGGATCAGCGGAAGTGCGGCGATGATCTCGGCACGCTGCTCGACAGGCTGCAACGCTAGCAGCAGCTTGCCGATGGCGGAAGCGTGCGCCGGTACGCGGCTCCCAGCGTCGAAGCGCAGACCGAGCGGCCATTTCGCCTCGACGCGGTCGAGATAGATGACCTCGGAACCCGACAGCACACCGAAATTGCAGGTCTCGCCCACCTCCTGCGAGAG
Organism: Pseudomonadota bacterium; assembly: GCA_023430845.1. Classification (GTDB taxonomy): domain Bacteria; phylum Pseudomonadota; class Alphaproteobacteria; order Rhizobiales; family Hyphomicrobiaceae. The sequence continues at coordinate 15,491 of JAEYYJ010000445.1, read as the reverse complement.
TGCGCGCAGGATCGAATGCCGGAGCGAGCGCGGCGCGGCGGCGGCGAGCGTATCGAAAGCGAGCTTGATGAGGCGCGGCCCTTCGATGTAGCCGCGTTTCCAGTGATCGCGCTCGATGAGGCCCATGTCGGCGAGCGCCGCGGTGATGCGGTGGGCGGTCGGCTTGGTCAGGCCGGAGCGGCGCACGAGCTCTGCCATGGACAGGGGCTCGCGAGCTTCGGAGACAAGCTCCAGGATCATCAGCGCCTTACCGCTGGCGCCGAGCGGCGTCGCGTCGCTGGCCTCGCGGCTACGGGCGGCCGATCGGGCACGCGGCGCGCCGCTCGCGGGGCGCTTTTGCGGTCGGTTGGTCATGAGCCTCTTCTGCATCAAGAGTTTCAGCAAGTATCGCTTGTCTCGGCCTGCGAAATCAATCGTTGTGCAGAGTGAGAGCCTGCGCAATTCGTTGCATTCGGACGGGATCAGATATGCCGTTCACCATTAGGGCTTGGGCTTGCCGGCGTAGACCGCGGCCGGATCGAAGAGCGGGGCGGCGCCGACGGGCCTCATAGCGAGATCAGCGGGATTGCCGGGGCCGAGGGGCACGGCGCGGTAGAAGCAACTCTTGCGGCCCGTGTGGCAGGCAGCTCCCGCACCCGCGACGCGGACCTTGAGCCAGATGGCATCCTGGTCGCAATCCGTACGCAGCTCGACGACTTCGAGGATGTTGCCGCTCTCCTCGCCCTTCTTCCACTGGCGCCCGCGTGAGCGGCTGTAGAAGTGCGCGTGGCTCGTTTCGATCGTGCGGGCGAGCGCGTCGGCGTCCATCCAGGCGAACATCAGCACATCGCCCGTATCCGCATCCGTCGCGACCGCGGCCATGAGGCCTGCCGCGTCGAACTTCGGGGCGAATGTGGCGCCTTCCTCGATATCGAGGGGCGAGCCGCGTTCGGCAAAGGGCCCTGAAGCCTTGGTGCTCATGGCGCGTTCCAGTTCAGCGCTGTTCAAGCCGGAGGAAACGTCAGGTCCGCTGCTTGGCGTGGACCAGCTGGAGAAAGCGGTCGCGATAGCTGGCGTCGCTCTCGAAAACGCCGCTGAAACGCGTAGTCACCGTCGACACGCCATGCTGGCGTACGCCGCGCATGGACATGCACTGATGCTCGGCCTCGATCAGGATCGCGACGCCGCGCGGCGCGAGTACCTTCTCGATGGCACCAGCAATTTCGGCCGTGAGCTTTTCCTGCGTCTGGAGGCGGCCCGCGAAGATTTCGACGACACGCGCGAGCTTCGAGAGACCGACGACGCGACTGCCCGGCAGATACGCGATATGGGCGACGCCAACGAACGGCGCGATGTGATGCTCGCAGTGGCTCTGCACGCGAATGTCGCGGAGCATGACCATATCGTCGTACCCGCCGACGTCCTCGAACGTGCGCGAGAGCGCCTCGACGGGGTCGGCGCCGTAGCCGGCGAAATATTCCTCGAAAGCGGCCGCCACGCGCTTCGGCGTGTCGCGCAAGCCCTCGCGATTGGGGTCGTCACCGGCCCAGGCGAGCAGTGTGCGCACGGCGTCCTCAGCTTCGGCGCGGCTCGGCCGCCCAGACGCGCTATCGGGCGCGCTATCCCCCGTCAGCTTAAGGCGCGCGGCGCCATTCTTCTTGATCATCGGCTCCATGCGTTCGACCTTCCGGCGAGCGTTTCGACCTGCGCTTATCATGTTTGGGCGGGCTTGTATCGCCTGGGTTCCCCGCGCCGCGCTTGAATTCGACCTCTGCGCGCGCGATATATCCGGCAGGGCGCATGGGTGCGGCGATCGACGCCCGTCCAGTCAGGACTATGGCAACACGAGTTGGCCAGCACGATGTGGGATGGCTGGTTCATCGCGACAAGATGGGCGACAAGCCGTCCGACAGCGTAACTTCCGGTCGGCTCGACGGTCAACCGTCCGGCACGGAACAGCATTAAGGCCTTAGGATCCCGAGGATCATGACAGAGCTGAGCGACCTCTATAGCCAGCGTATCATCGAGCTGGCCGCGGGCATCCCGCCGGCCGGCCGCCTAGCTGCGCCCGATGCCACGGCTTCAGCCCATTCGAAGCTTTGCGGCTCCACCATCGCCATCGAGCTCGCCATGAAGGGCGATCGCGTCGAGGAATACGCCCAGACCGTCAAGGCGTGCCTTCTCGGCCAGGCCTCGGCTGCGATCATGGCACGCAATATCGTCGGCTCAAGCGAAGCGGAGCTGCGTGAGGTCGCCGCTGAAATGCGTCGTATGCTCAAGGAGAACGGGCCGCCGCCTTCCGGGCGCTGGGCCGATCTTGCGGCGCTCGAGCCGGTGCGCGAGGTCAAGGGGCGTCACGCATCGACGCTGCTCGCCTTCGAGGCGGTCGTGCGCGCGCTGGATGAGATTGCCGAGAAGAGCGGTAAGCAGGAGGTAGCTGCCGCGCGCGATTGATGCAGGGCAGTTACAACGATGGCGAACCCTATTGAGCACCTCACCAAGGAGATCGCCAAGGCGCCCGTGCGGCTCTACCGCTGGACGTTGAAGCCGCTGCTCGGCCATGAGTGCCGGCACCTGCCGACATGCTCGGAATACGCGCTCGACGCGATCGAGATCAACGGCGCATGGCGCGGTTGGTGGCTCGCCGGCGCACGCGTCTGCCGGTGCCATCCGTGGGGCACGTCGGGCTATGATCCGGCGCCCGATGTGCGGCGTGAGCGTCACTGGCTCGCGCCCTGGCGCTACGGCCGCTGGTCGCAGCGTCAGGTCGAGGCGGATCGAATGCCGCCGTAGTGAGTGGCTGCGGGCATAAGCACGGCTGAACGCGACAGCACTTCTTTCCAGCAGCCCGCGGCAACAAACGCGACCTCGCGCATTGGCCGCCGCCGCCATAGCATTACAGCGGAGTGCGAAGCACCCCTTGCCAGCAGGCGGCGGCAAATACTATCGCGCACTCAATCTCCGCAGCCGCTCTTCGGCATCACGCGCGCCAAGTTCGCGCGCTTTCTCATACCAGTTCCGAGCGAGCGCGATGTCGGGCTGAACACCCGCAACGCCCATGATCGCGAGTTCCGCCGGATCGTAGGTGGCGGCGAGCGCGAATGCACCGTCTGCGAGATTGGCGTCGGCAGCGCGCCGGTAGAAAAGCCGCGCGGCTGCGATGTTGCCCTGCTGCGCCTGCGCGCGTCCACGCACGACGAACGCGAGCGCGCGCTGCTGGTCCTCCGTCAGCGCCGGGGGGGCTTTCGATGCGGTGGTCGCAGGAACTGGTGGGCGTTGGGCTGGTGGTGGCGACGCTTCCAGCGGGGCCGGCGGTGCGCCGACGGAAGCGACACTACGCTCGCGCGGCGCCTCTGGTTGTTGAGGCGCGATCAACTCGGCCGCCGCGACAACGAGGGATGCCCGCGCGTCCGCGAGGACCGTCCCGTCGATCTGCACGAGAGCAATCGTTATGTCGGACTTGCCGGAGACCCCTACAGGTATCGAAATCCGCAGGTTGGGCAGGACGGAGAGCGGCACGGCCCAGGAGCCGGGCGCAATGGAGTGGCCCTCCGAGAGTACGACGGCAGACGGCATCCCGCGGATGCGCACGAAGCTGTTGCGCGGGATCGCGTCGATGGGTCCGATCTGAATCGGCAGGGGCGTCTCGCTGGCCGGCTCGACGAGAACGACCTTGCCGATGTTGATATGTGGCTTCTGTTCGACCTGCGCCTGGGCTTGAAGCCAACCCGAGGCGCCATCTTCCGTATCGGAAAGCGTAGCCGGACTTCCAAGCGCGGGAACGGCTGCGGCTGGCGTTCCCGTCGCTACTGCAAGCGTGATGATGCAGAGGCCTGTGGTGCCCCTCAAGATGCCGGCCATGGGCATCCGCATCCTAGTGTAAATCATATCGCCCCCTTGCGCCGCCGATGCGGGCCCGCCTCGGCGACGGCCGTCCGCCGCCGCCGTATCAATTCTGCTTTTTGGTCCACTCGATGAACTGCTGGAAAAGTCGTTCTTGCTCTTGCGGATTGTCCGGCGCTGCGCGTGCCGCCTGGGCGCGAGCCAGCGCGTGGTCGATCTTCGGCCGTGCAGCAGCCTGCGGAGGCGCCTTCACGACCTTGTCGAGCTTGTCCTGCATGGGCTGGAAGCGCTTCCAGCCAGGTACGCTGCCGGCGAGATTCACATCCTTCCACTTGGGGTGATAGCCGGGCTCGTTCTGCAGGCGCGGGAAGCGATCGTGGATGTAGTCGACGAGGCGCGAAACGCGTTGGAAGCGGTCGGTGTCGCGCGGCCAGTCGTAAACGGCAAGCAGCGCCGGCACGGCGATCGTCTCGATGCGCTGGCCTTCCGGAATGAGCGCCGGATAGTCCTTCGACTCGAGATAGGCCGGCAAATAGTACTCGAGCTTATCGTTGTACTCGACGGGCAGGAACTTGAAGCCTTCGGGAAAATCGCCTTTCAGGAATGGCGGCAGTGGTTTCGACGAAACCCAGACTGTCGCAGCGAATTTGCTTTCACCCTTACGCATGGAGGCCATGGCGACATTGTGCGGAATGAACTGCGCGTCGATGTTGATGCCGAGCTGCTTGAAGATGATCGGGCCGCTGTAGGCGGCAGCCGTTCCGACCGTATTGAAGTTCACGGTCTTGCCTTCGAGATCCTTGACCGAGTTGATCCCAGGCCCCGCGAAGATGTGCAGCTCGGAGGGGAAAAGATTCATCAGATAATTGATGCGCCGTCCGATGCCCGCGATTTCCGGGTTGTTCTTGAAATGCTCGAGAACATCGCCGTAGACGATCGCAGCATCGACGCCGCGGAGATACAGCAGATCGAATACGTTATCGAAGGGGCCGCGCGTCACGATCGGCAGCACGCGCATGTTATCGCCGTCGTCGACGACGCGTGCGAGTTCGGCCGCGAACTGCAGCGGCGCGCCCTCGGTGCGGCCGGCGGCGAGTCCTACAGTCCAGGAATTGATCGCCTCGCGGCGCTTGGCCTCCCCGGACGGGGGCTGTGCCTGCTGAGCCTGCTTGGGGCGTTTCGCGGCCTGGGCAAGCTGCTGTTGAGCCTCGACGCTCCCGACGAAGGGCGCTGCCGCGACGGCAAGGGCGAGCAGCATCCACGAGAGGACCCGGCTGCAACGCGTAACAAACATGAAAACCTCCGTTTCGTCCGGTCGCAATGACCATCACTTCGGCGCCGCCACGCGGACATCCGGGCACACTCGCCTCCCAGCGGAAGGCGCTTCCTCGATAGTCCTCCCGGGAATGGCGGAGCGCGCGTCAAGCGCGCGATCCGGCCTCATGGGCCCTTTGCGGCCTCTTGCCGGCCGCTTGCGGCCGGAGGTCGAGCGGCGCGCAGGCGATGCGGCCGCGGTAGATCGAAGATGTGCGCTCAGGGGCGGATGTAGGCGTAACCCTGGCCCTGCAGCTCTGCGAGACGGACAACCCCTGACGGGATCACCTTGGCCTCGCTCATGATTGGGACGTCTTTTGCTTCCTGCTTCGACACGTTCGCCTGGGTGTTGGCGCAGGCGGCGAAGGTGAGTTCGGAATTTTCGAGAGACATTGTCTGGATGCGAGCCTTCACCGGGCTCGTGTCATCGCGCAGCATCGTGAGGCCAGGACCGAAGGTAACGATCTCGACGATGACCTTCTCACCAGCCTTCTTGTAGTGGGCGATGATGTTGCTTGCGTTGTTGAGCGCGAGGTTCATGAGCTGCGGGTTGTTCTCGGCAACCTGGATCGCGATCTTGTGGACCTTCGCGGCCGCCGCCGGCTTCTTCTCCTTGCTCTTGGCCTGCGCGGTCTTGGTGGTCTGGGCTTTAACGCGCTCCTTCGGCGCGTCCTGCGCGCACGCAGCGAGCGGGCTCAATCCAACCAGACATCCGACGGCAGTCATCATTGCGATCCGACGACGCACGCGAACAGTCATGAATTTCACTCCGATCCCCTGTGGGCCCGGCACACGCCATTGGGCCACTTCCCCGATCGGGTTGCCGCTGCTGTCGCCCACGTCTGCTGTCGCTCATATCGGAACTGCGGATGCACGAAATCCGCCCCGCCCAATGGACGGTGCCCGACGTGAGAAACAGATAAATGAAAGACTCTCGAACCCCGGCAATCCCGATCTGAGCGTCGTCGCAGGTTCCGGGCTTTTTTGGGGCACTGAACGATCGAGAACGAAAAATAATCATAGGCTTAGGCTGAATGTCCGCCTTCGCCCTATCAGTCGCTCGAGCGAGATTGGTAGTAGCTCAGAAGCCATATGCGCACAGCGCTCGAAAGTCCCGCAGCACCACGATTTTGATCGATTGTCGCGACGAGGCGCGAGACCGGGACGCGCTCCTTGGCGGCAACCTCCTTGAGAGCATTCCAGAACGGCGGTTCGAGCGAGATCGACGTTCGGTGCCCGTCGATCGAGAACGAGCGCTTGATGGGTCGTGTCACGGCACTTTAGGGGCGGAAGTCTCGGGTGCGGTATCGGCCAACGGCTCTTCTGAAGCCGTATCCGAGATCTTCTCGATGCGATGGCCGTCGAGATGCCGGCGGGTTCTCGCCTCACCGATTTCGTCGCGTTCGCGCTCGGCGCGCGTGCGGCCGAACCGTGCGCGGTTACTCTCCGCCTCGGCTTCCTTGGCCTCACGTTCGCGCCGCTTGCGCGCCTGTCGGAGGTTGATGATTTCGGCAGTCATGGGCATCTCAATCCACTGGCTCAGTCGACGAGGCGCACGCGCTTGTCGATAACGGCAAGGACCCGGTCGAGTTCGTTGCCGCGCTTGAGGATCAGGCCGGTGGCGCTGACGACGCTGTAGGCGCCCTGCTTGCGCGCGAGCTTCGGCGTTTTCTCGATGCGGTAGAGAGGCACTTCGCTCGTGCGGCGGAAGATCGAGAAGGCGGCCGTCTCGCGACCATGGTCGATCGCATAGTCGCGCCATTCACCTGCCGCAACCTGGCGGCCGTAAACGTCCAGAATGGCCGTCAATTCACGTCGCGTGAAGACAACCACGGACGGCGCCGGCGATGATGCGCGGTGGGTCGGCGATATGGACCCGCCTGCACCAAAGCCGGGATAGAGGCTTATTGGCTCGGCATCGCTCATGGGCGCCTCCTGCTTGTGTTTGACAAAAGGATGACGCCAAACTCAGGGGAGCGCAAGAGCACCCCGCAGGGTGCTCTGAGCCTCGCAAAACAGCCGCACGAGCACGGCTGCCGAGATTTCAGGTCTTGGTCTTGGCGAGCTTTTCGATTCGCGCCTGCATGGCGGCGAGCTCGTTGCGCATGACCGTCAGCTCGTCGCTCTCGGGCGCATCGGCATCGCTTCCCGAAGGCTTTGCGGCCGCCGCCTTCTCTCGCACGGGCGCTGCCTCTGCCCCGTCGCCCTTTGGTGCGCCACCTTCGACCTTGGCGCCGGGTTTGGAGGCGGCGAAGGGGCTGAACATGGTCATCGCCTGCTCGAAGAGCTGGAGATTCTTGCGCGCCTGCTCCTGGTAGGCCTCGAGCGCACCCTGGGGCGTGAATGCGTTGGCGAACTGCTTGCGGAAGCGATCCTGCTCGCGGGTCAGTGTCTCGAGGCTGACCTGCAGGTAGCTCGGCACCATGCGCTCCATGGCGCCGCCGTAGAAGCGGATGAGCTGGCGAAGAAACGGCACGGGCAGCAGGGTCTGAGCGCCGGCGCGGCTCTCCTGCTCGACGATGATCTGTGTAAGAACGGAATGGGTGAGGTCGTCGCCGGTGCGTGCGTCGAAAACGACGAAATCGCGCTCGGAGCGGACCATCTGGGCAAGGTCTTCCAGCGTCACGTAGGTGCTGGTTTCGGTATTGTACAGACGCCGGTTCGCGTACTTCTTGATGACCACCGGCTCTTTCTTCCCCGTGGGAGCGTCTGACTTGCTCAGCATAATTTGGGCCGCCTCCCAATGCTTGACATATGGCAATGCTACCACGCTCACCCCATGTCAGGGAACCTGGGATTCCAGTCCTGCAGCTTCTAAATGCGGAGGTTGGTTGCCACGCGATCCGATTGCCGGAACATGCAATCGGCGGTAATCGTACGAATACATCATGACCAACGGCCGGTGACGCCGGCACCCTCGCGGGTCGCACGGGACGGGACGCGATCCCTTCACTCAGGAGACGAAGATGAGCGCAGATTCCACAACGATTGTGATCGCCAGCGCTGCCCGCACGCCGGTCGGCGCGTTCAACGGGGCGCTTGCGGGTGTCGCGGCGCACGAGCTCGGCAAGACGGCCATCCAGGGTGCGCTCGACCGTGCCGGTGTCGCGGCAGGCGATGTCTCGGAAGTCATCATGGGTCAGATCCTTGCAGCCGGCGCAGGGCAGAACCCCGCCCGTCAGGCATCCATCGCGGCCGGCATTCCGGTCGACGCACCGGCCTGGGGCATGAACCAGCTCTGTGGCTCGGGTCTCCGCGCCGTGGCGCTCGGTGCCCAGCAGATCCAGGACGGCTCGGCGTCGATCGTGGTCGCGGGCGGCCAGGAGAGCATGAGCCAGGCGCCACACGTCATGCATCTTCGTGAAGGTACGAAGATGGGCGACGCGAAGATGATCGACACCATGATCAAGGACGGCCTGTGGGATGCCTTCAACGGCTATCACATGGGCACGACCGCCGAGAACGTCGCGCGCCAGTGGCAGATCAGCCGCGACGAGCAGGACAAGTTCGCGGTCGCGTCGCAGAACAAGGCCGAGGCCGCGAAGAAATCCGGCCGCTTCAAGGACGAGATCGTTCCGGTGACGATCAAGTCGCGCAAGGGTGAAGTGGTCGTTGCCGAGGACGAGTACATCAAGGATGGCGTGACGATCGAGTCTGTCTCGAAGCTCCGTCCGGCCTTCGACAAGGAAGGTTCCGTCACCGCGGCGAACGCCTCGGGCATCAACGATGGTGCTGCCGCTGTCGTTCTGATGTCGCTCGAGGAAGCGAAGAAGCGCGGCATCAAGCCGCTCGCGCGCATCGTTTCGTGGGCGCACGCGGGTGTCGATCCCTCGATCATGGGAACGGGCCCCATTCCGGCGTCGCGGAAGGCACTCGAGAAGGCCGGCTGGACCGTGCAGGATCTCGATCTCATCGAGGCCAACGAAGCGTTCGCGGCGCAGGCATGCGCGGTAAACAAGGGCCTCGGCTGGGATACCTCCAAGGTGAATGTGAACGGTGGCGCGATCGCCATCGGCCATCCGATCGGCGCATCGGGCGCGCGCGTGCTCACGACGCTGCTCTACGAAATGCAGCGCCGCGACGCGAAAAAGGGCCTCGCGACGCTCTGCATCGGCGGCGGCATGGGCGTTGCCATGTGTGTCCAGCGCGATTGAGACCGGCGGAATTAACCACAGGCGGTACTTTATGCGTGCTGCCTGTGGTTTGAGCGAGAACAACGGCGACGCAACGATAAAACTATAAGGGTCGAATTATTCGGCCCACAGGGAGAGGAAACGAGTAATGGCGCGTGTGGCAGTGGTGACTGGCGGTACTCGTGGTATCGGCGAGGCCATTTCGCTGGGAATGAAGAAAGCGGGATTTCGCGTCGCGGCAACGTATGCCGGCAATGACGCCGCCGCACAGAAGTTCCAGGCCGAGAGCGGCATCCCCGTCTACAAGTTCGACGTCGGTGACTACGATGCCTGCGAGAAAGCGGTCGCGCAGATCACGCGCGATCTCGGTCCCATCGACGTGCTGGTGAACAATGCCGGCATCACACGCGACGCAGCCCTTCATCGCATGACGCGCGCGTACTGGACCGACGTCATCCGCACGAATCTCGACTCCGCATTCAACATGAGCCGGCTGGTGATCGACAGCATGCGCGCGCGCAGTTTCGGGCGCATCATTTCGATCTCCTCCATCAACGGCCGCAAGGGGCAGTTCGGCCAGGCCAACTACGCAGCAGCCAAAGCGGGCCTCGTCGGCTTCTCGAAAGCCATTGCACTCGAAGGGGCCGCCAAGGGCATCACGGCCAATGTGATCGCGCCAGGCTATATCAATACCGAGATGGTGGCGGCGGTGCCCAAGGAGATCCTGGACACCAAGATCATCCCGCAAATTCCCGTCGGACGGCTCGGTGGGGCCGAGGAGATCGCGCGCTGCGTCGTTTTCCTCGCCTCGGACGATGCCGGTTTCATCACCGGCGCCTGCCTCGATGCCAACGGTGGCCAGTATATGGCGACGTAATCGGGGTGGTCTGATTCGGCCGTCACAGCGCCATTTACCTTTTGACCCGAGTTCATCAGAACGCCCCGCAGCGCCGGGGCGTTCGGCATTTCGAGGCTCGCGAACACCATCATGATCATTGACGTTTTGCCTCAATCGGCTTGCAAGGTTAGAGATGCCTGTGGGCGCACGCTGCGCGCTGGCATGTCGGAGGAGATCTTGGGACGATGGTTGAGGACTTGAAGGGGCGTGGTGGCACCTTCCTCGCGCGCAAAAGCGATGCGGCGAAGTCCCAGCAGGATGGCCGGCAACTCGCGGACGTGCTCATCGTCGAGGACGAGAATTTCGACGCGGACCGGCTGCGCGCCACGCTCCACATCATGTTCGGCTATGCCATCGAGGTGCGCCGCGCACGCACGCTCGGCTCCGCACTGGATTGCGTCATCGAGCGCAAGCCCGAGCTGATCTTTCTCGACGACTACCTGAAGCCGTCCGACAACGCGACGCACACCATCCCGTTTCTTCGGCGCTGCGGGTATACGGGGCCCATCATCGTCGTGAGCGGGCAGGTCGATCGGCTGCGCCGCGCGATGCTGGTCAAGGCGGGCGCCGTGGACGTCATCCACAAGGACGACCTCGACAGCGTACGCATTGCCGAAGCACTCGCGCGCGCGTCGGAAGCGCCGTACGTCGAGCCGCCGGCCTCGTCCTGAGCTTATACGGATCGTCCCCTCATTTCGACATCGCTCCTAGGCTGATTGCACGGTTGTGCGATAGGTGGGATTGCGCGAGTTCAATCGCACAATCTGAACTAGACCCTAGGGAGTAAACAAACATGCGTTCATTGATAGTCGGCCTCGTATCAGCAGCGGTCTGTCTTGGGGCGGGCAGTGCAAATGCGCAGATCTCCGGCGATGCCGTGAAGATCGGCGTGCTCAACGATCAGTCGGGCCTGTATGCGGACTTCGGCGGGACGGGATCGGTGCTCGCCGCGCGCATGGCCGTCGAGGATTTCGGCGGCACGGTCCTCGGTAAGCCGATCGAGATCCTTTCCGCCGATCATCAAAACAAGGTCGACCTAGCCGCGTCGACCGCGCGTCAGTGGATCGATGTCGATGGCGTCGACGCGTTCGCCGATCTCACGAACTCGGCTGTCGCGCTCGCAATTCAGAACCTCGCCCGCGAGCGCGATCGCATCGCGCTATTTTCCGGTCCGGCAACGACGCGCCTCACCAACGAGGACTGCTCGCCGAACGGTTTCCATTGGACTTTCGATACCTACTCGCAGGCGATCGGCAGCGCGCGCGCCATCGTTCAGGAAGGCGGCAAGGAATGGTTCCTGCTGGTTGCCGACTATGCGTTCGGCCACTCCATGGCGGCGGATCTCACGGCTGAGGTCACATCGAAAGGCGGCAAGGTCGTCGGGCAGGTTCGCCATCCGACGGGCACCAGCGACTTCTCATCGTTCCTGCTGCAGGCGCAGGGTTCGAAGGCGCCCATCATCGGTCTCGCGAACGGCGGTCTCGATACGGTCAATGCGGTCAAGCAGGCGAGCGAGTTCGGCATCACGGAAGGTGGCCAGAAGCTCGTCGGGCTCGTCATCGTCATCACTGACGTCCACGCCATGGGCCTGAAGGGTGCGCGCGGCCTCATCGCGACGACCGCCTACTACTGGGATCGCGACGAGGGCAGCCGCGAATTCGCCAAGCGCTTCGAAGCACAGACGAAGCGCAAGCCCGGCATGGTCCAGGCCGGCGTCTATTCCTCGGTGATGCACTACCTCAAGGCCGTCAAGGCCGCTGGCACGGACGAAGCCAAGGCCGTCGCTGCAAAGATGCGCGAGATGCCGGTCGATGATTTCTTCGCCAAGGGCGGCAAAATCCGCGCGGACGGTCGCCTGATCCACGACATGTATCTCGTCGAGGTGAAGAGCGAGAAGGAATCGAAGGGTCCCTGGGACTACTACAAGATCCTGCGCACCATCCCGGGCGATCAGGCCGCGCAGCCGCTCGAGCAGAGCAAGTGCCCGCTCGTGAAGAAGTGATATGAAGTAGGCGCATTGAGGAAGCCGTGAGCTTCCTCAATGCACCTCACCCGTAACTTCGATCGTCGGCGATGACCTTGCCGTCGTTCGGCAGCGTGCCGGGCGCGACGATTTCGACGGTCGACTTGAGCTTCGTGGCGTGCTGCACAGCCTCGCCGATGCGCGCGGCAAGGGCGGCATCCTCGCCGGATGCTTCGGCCTTCAGCGTCATGACATCCTGCTCACCCGCGCGCGTGACGACGAGACGGACACGGCCGAGCTCGGGAAAGCGCTTGGCGACTTCGGCGACCTGCTCGGGATGAACGAACATGCCTTTGACCTTGGTCGTCTGATCCGCGCGACCGAGCCAGCCGCGAATGCGCATGTTCGTGCGCCCGCACGGCGAACGGCCGGGCAGCACTGCGGAAAGATCGCCGGTCGCAAGGCGGATCATCGGATAGTCGCGATTGAAGGCGGTGACGACAACTTCGCCGACTTCGCCTTCGGGCACAGGATCGCCCGTGCCGGGCCGCACGATCTCGATGATCACACCTTCATCCACGATCATGCCTTCGACGGCGCCATCGGGGCCTGGGCTCTCGTAGGCGATGTTGCCGACATCCGCGATCGCGTAGGCTTGGCATACTGCAACCCCACGTTCAGCATATTCGGCGCGCAGCGACGGAAAGAGCGCGCCGCCCGAGACGAGCGCGCGTTTGATCGAGGAGGCGTCCTTGCCGGCCTCGGCCGCTTTGTCGAGCAGGATCTTCAGATAGTCGGGCACGCCGACATAAACTGTCGGCTTCAGATGCTGGATCGCTTCGAGTTGCTGCTCGGTGTTGCCGGGACCGGCGGCGATGACGGTGCAACCGAGGGCGCGTGCGCCGGCATCGAGGAGCCAGCCGCCGGGTGTGAGGTGATAGGCGAAGGTATTGTGGATAATGTCGCCTTCGCGGACGCCTGCCGCGAAAAGCGCGCGCGCCGAGCGCCACCAGTCCGCGCCGAGGCCCTCGGGCTCGAAGATCGGACCGGGCGACATGAAGATGCGACCGACCGCGGGACCGCTCGAAATGTTGAAACCTCCGAACGGCGGGCGCCCGACCTGAAGACTATGCAGCGCGCCCTTGCGCAGAAGTGGAAGCTTGGCGAGTGCCTCGCGGCTTGTGAGCGTCGCGGGATCGATGCCGGCGAGATGATCTGCCCAGCCGGGCGCGCCGGCGATCGCATTGCGTACGAGGTCGGGCAGCAGGCCGAATTGCGATCGCGCGCGCGCATCTGGATCGCGCGTCTCCAGATGATCCAGGAACTCGTTGGCCACGGTGCCCTCCCCTTTGACTACGGCAGTTCGGCTGCCGATCTTGGCATTTCCGCCCGGCTGTGGCGACGTCGGCGCAGCAACAACCCGGTGCGCGAAGATGCCTGCAGTCGGCACGCGCAGCAATACTTTGGCAACCCTGTCCGCAGAATGCGCTCGGATCCTCTTAAAGAAAGGATTAGTTTCCGTGGCGAAAAGCGAGCGATGCTTTTCACACATTTACACCAGTGAGATTGGCAGGTTTGCGCCATGGATGGAACGATACAGATTGCGTTCGCAGCAGTGACGACGGGCAGCATCATCGGCCCGGGCGGCGCGAGCATCGCAGCCCACCCGAATACGATGGCTATGACGATGGTGCTGCTGCTTGCGGCGCTGACAATGGCTGGCTTGGCCGGTTGGCGGGCAGCAGGAAGCCGTACGCGCCACGTGCCGCCGGGGCCCGCCTTGCCGAAGCTACGTCGCCGCATGAGCGGACCGCGCGATCGCCGCGCCTGAGCCCGCCGGTAAACAAAGCTCCACAAAAATTAAGCGGCCCGGTAATCCCGGGCCGCTGAGTTTATGAGGGTGTCCTTCGGTCGGGACGATTAAGGCGTCGCGACCGTGATGTCCGGGAACACGTCCTCGATGTGCGGAACCGCGTCGCGGAACTGATCGCCGCTGATCACCTCGGAGCGGGGAAGCGCCTCACGGAACTGGTCACCGCTCACAACCTCGGAGCGCGGCAGCGCCAGGCTCGGGTCCCTGAATGGATCATATGTCTGGGCGTTCGCGGCACCGGCCAGAACGCCAACTGCGACAAGAGTGCTCAGGATCGTCTTCATAGCTTTTCTCCGTTTCATCCCCGGGTTTGTCTGGGGAATTCTGCCTCGAGTGATTTCTCATTGCCCCCGTGGTTCTGAGCCCAGAGGCCAGTGCAACCGTCATTGCGGTGTCACTGAAGGCGTATATGGGGCCCGGCCATTTCGCGCCTAGGGGGCCTCACGCGCGCGTGAATCGAGTTGAGGCGGCGCGATTGAGCGCGTGAAAGTTGGTGATCGGGCAATTGACGCCGAGGCCCCGCGGGCGCTGAATATGGATTAAGAACAATCCAAATCTCGAGGGAGAGCCCGTGATGCAGGATCAACCAAGCGCCCAGCCCAAGGCCGAGCCAAGAAGCCTGCGTCTTCACGCGAGCGACAACGTGATCGTGGCCGTCGACCAGATCCCGCAAGGTGCGCGCGCGCAGGGGATTGTCGCCACGGGGCGCGTGCCACGCGGTCACAAGATGGCGACGGTGTCGATCGAGAAGGGCGCGCCTGTCCTGAAGTTCGGCCAGATCATCGGCTTTGCGACCGAAATGATTTTGCCCGGGACGCACATCCACACGCACAACTGCGCGTTCGGCGAGTTCGACCGCGATTATGCTTTTGCGAAGGAGGCCAAGCAGGAGCCGCTTCTTCCTGTCGAGGCGCGCGCGACATTCGAGGGCTATCGGCGCGCCAACGGCCGGGCCGGCACGCGCAACTACATCGGCGTACTCACCAGCGTTAACTGTTCCGCCAGCGTCGCCCGCTTCATGGCGCGTGAAATTGAACAGTCTGGCATTCTCGACCAGTACCCGAATATCGACGGCATCATTCCACTCGTTCACGGCACGGGCTGCGCGCTCGACCTCAAGGGCGAGGGCTACGAAGTGCTGAAACGCACGCAGTGGGGCTATGCCGCGAACCCGAACATGGGTGGCGTGGTGATGGTCGGCCTCGGCTGTGAGGGCTTCCAGATCAAGGCCTTCATGGAGCAGACGGGCATCAAGGAAAGCGACACCTTCCGAACGTTTACCATTCAGGAGGTCGGCGGCACGAAGAAGACTGTTGCCGCAGGTGTCGAGGCCATCAAGGAAATGCTGCCAAGGGTGAATACCGCACGCCGCGAAACCATTCCCGCATCAGAGCTGACACTCGCCCTGCAATGCGGCGGCTCGGATGGCTATTCGGGCATCACGGCGAATGTCGCGCTCGGGGCCGCCGTTGACAAGCTCGTCGAGCA